>JAZULG010000029.1:0-30957 GCA_045603005.1 Acutalibacteraceae bacterium | reverse complement strand
AAGACTCAGAGAAAAGTACGGCGACCAAATCAGCATCAAGCTCGGTCTCGAATGTGAATACTTTCCCAAATATATGCCGTGGCACAAGGAAGAAATTGAAAAGCACGGAATAGATTATATCATACTCGGGCATCACTTCTGTGAGGATGAGCCGGGTCACCTCTACAACGGGGATATGACAAAGCCGGACCAGCTTTACCGCTACCGTGACGATATCCTTGAGGCTATGGATACGGGACTTTTCAGCTATATTGCCCATCCCGACATATTTATGAGAGGCTATCCGGTGTTTGATGAGCACTGTGAGAAAATCTCCCTCGAAATCATAGATAAGGCAATCGAGACAGCTACGCCCCTTGAATATAATCTTCTTGGCTTCAGCCATTCAATAAACGACGGCAAGCAGGGCTATCCCTACCCTGATTTCTGGCGTCTTATCTCAGAAAAGAAGCCTTTTGTAACAATGGGTCTTGATGCTCATTCTCCCGAGGTATATGCAGATTCCGCATTATATAACAAGGGTATAAGTGCCCTTTCGGATATGGGTCTTACACTTGTACCCTCGATTAAAATGTTAAGATAAGGAGATACATAATGGCAAAGAAAAAAACATCTTCTGAATTTGGTGCCAAGATAAAAAAGGCGGTTAAGCCCTACCTTCTTGAGCTCAAGGAGCTGAGGATAAAAAATTTCCTTCTGCTTATAATTGCAGGTCTTGTAAATGCTGTCGGAGTAACTGTTTTCATCGCTCCCGTGGGCCTTTATGACAGCGGTATATCGGGCACCTCACTGCTTCTTTCTCAAGTTACGCCCGAATGGATGAGCTTTTCACTGTTTCTTCTTGTTTTAAACCTTCCGCTTTTCATCTTCGGTCTTAAAAAGCAGGGGATAGCCTTTACTGTTTATTCCGCCTTTGCCGTTGCAGTGTATTCACTCGGTGCATATCTTATTACAGATGTGCTTCCAGTTGATGTAAGTCTTATGTCACCCATAGCAGGGGATGACCTTCTTTTGTGTGCAATCTTCGGCGGTCTTATATCGGGTGCGGGCAGCGGACTTACCATAAGAAGCGGCGGTGCCATTGACGGTATGGAGGTTATGGCGGTCATATTTGCAAAGAAGCTCGGTCTTTCCGTCGGTACCTTTGTAATGGGCTATAACGTTATTCTTTATATAATCTGCGGTATTGTAATGAACAGCTGGATACTTCCCCTTTATTCAATCGTAACCTATTATGCGGGGCTTAAATCCGTTGACTTCATCGTTGAGGGTCTTGACCGCTCAAAGGGTGTTATGATTGTCACCTCAAAGCCTGAGCAGGTAAGCTCGGCACTTATTCAGGAATTCCGTTGCGGTACTACCAAGATTGCCGCAAAGGGCGGTTTTACAAACAAGGATATGGCATTGGTTTACTTCGTAGTAAACCGCTTTCAGATAGCAAAAATGAAAAATATAGTTCACCGTATTGATTCAAAGGCATACCTTACCATTCACGAGGTAGCCGATGTCTTCAAGGGTGAATAAAAAAGAAGGGTTGTGCTTTTATGAATGATAATAACAGAGAGTATATCAGCATCGGAGCAAATAGTCAGCCTCAGGCGAATCCGATTATAAAGCTCCGAAAGAGAAGTCTGTTTTCAGTGATGCTGAAAGTAATCGCAGTTGTTCTGATACTGTTTATCGTAGTCTTATTTGCGGCGGGTATAGAAGAAATCGACCGTGAAGAGGGAGAATTATTGCAATACGGTACTGAGCAATACTCCGAGATTTTCGGCTCATCCTCGGCACCTGATGATAATATTCTTTTCGTCTTTCTTTTAGACGATGAGGAATTCGGATACTCCTCATCAATGGGTATAGTCGGTGACAATGTAAACGGTTATATTCACATTATGTTTGAAGAGTACGAGGATTACTACGACCTTGTCGAAGATTTACTTGATAATACAAGTGCCGATTATTTCAGCGAGTGCTATGCAGAAGTTATAGACGATATGACTGATAGCATTATGGCTCACGGATTTTACAGCAGCTTCGATGCCCCATCAGACCGAAGTAACCTTGTTCCCTCGGGAATTATAAATAAAACGAAGCTCGATCTGAATGATGGCTATATAGCTGCGGCACTTAACCGCTTTACTGAAGAGACAGAGATTCCTTGCACACTTCTTATCGAATATGAGCAGAATGTTTATTCGGATGTTGAAACAACCTTGGATAACATCGGAATAGCGCTTGTTATACTGCTGATGTTTTTAGGACCCGCAACAATTATCGTTGCGATTATTACCTTCCTTAAGTCTGTGGGCGGAAAGCAGACAGACGGTGAACGCCCCGTAAGCCCCCGTACAGCAATGGGCGGCTTTGCTGAAAAGTGCGGTAAGGACGGCTGTGACGGCAAGGTGGATGCCGGAGAAAAGCCGCCATGGGAGTTTGACTGATAAATATGATATAAAAAAAGCCGTCGGTGTAATTATTCCGACGGCTTTAGCTGTATATATGTAAGCAGAAGCTTTTTTACTGATAACGGCTCAAAGGGGCTTTGTTGTTCGCATTTTTCCTAAAAGAAAAACAAAAATAGAAAAAATATTCTCATATTTTACAAAATTTGAAAAAATAGTGAATTTTTCTTGCATTTTTTTATCCGTAGGAATAAAATATCTTCTATCACATTAAAGTGCTGATACAATTTATTCAATTCTGCTCAAAATTTGAGCTTTATAAAGGAGTTTTTATCAATGAGTTACGTTCAGAATGTAATTGACGGCGTTGCTAAGAAGTACGCCCACGAGCCTGAATTTGTACAGACTGTTTCAGAGGTTATTCACTCTCTTGCTCCCGTTATCGAGCAGCATCCCGAGTATGAAAAATGTTCTCTCCTTGAGAGAATGGTAGAGCCTGAAAGAGCTATTTCATTCCGTGTTACCTGGGCTGATGATGACGGCAAGGTTCACGTAAATACAGGCTACCGTGTTCAGTTCAACGGTGCAATCGGTCCCTTCAAGGGCGGTCTGCGCTTCCACCCCTCCGTATATCTCGGAATTATGAAGTTCCTTGCTTTTGAGCAGACCTTCAAAAACAGTCTTACCGGTCTTCCCATCGGCGGCGCTAAGGGCGGCTCCGACTTCGACCCCAGAGGAAAGAGCGATGCAGAAATTCTTCGCTTCTGTCAGGCATTTATGACAGAGCTTTACAGACATATCGGACCCGACGTAGACGTTCCTGCAGGTGATATGGGCGTTGGCGCAAGAGAGATCGGTTATCTCTACGGTCAGTACAGACGAGTAAAGGGCGTTTTTGAAAACGGCGTACTTACAGGTAAGGGACTTTCTTACGGCGGTTCACTCATCAGACCCGAGGCTACAGGCTACGGTGCAACATACTATACAGTTGAAGTGCTCAAGCACTTCGGTGAAGATATGAAGGGCAAGACCGTTGCAGTTTCAGGCTTCGGTAACGTTGCATGGGGTGCAGTTAAGAAGATTACGGAGCTTGGCGGTAAGGTTGTTACTATTTCAGGTCCCGACGGCTATGTTTACGACAAGGACGGCGTAAGCACAGAGGAAAAGATTAACTATATGCTTGAGATGAGAGCTTCAGGCCGTGACAAGGTACAGGATTATGCTGATAAGTTCGGTGTGGAATTCCATGCAGGTGAGAAGCCCTGGGGCGTTAAGGTTGATATCGCAATGCCTTGCGCAACTCAGAATGAAATCGGTATGAAGGAAGCAGAGCAGCTTGTAAAGAACGGTGTTTCCTATTACATCGAGGTTGCAAATATGCCCACCACAAACGACGCTCTTAAGTATCTTCAGGATAACTGTAAAGCAGTTGGCCCCGCAAAAGCAGTTAATGCAGGCGGTGTTGCTGTTTCAGCTCTTGAAATGGGTCAGAACTCAATGAGATACAACTGGACAGCAGAAGAGGTTGACGCAAAGCTTCGTCAGATTATGATTGATATTCATAACAACTCCGCAGCTGCCGCAGAGCAGTACGGTCTTGGCTACAATCTTGTTGCAGGTGCAAATATTGCAGGCTTCATCAAGGTAGCAGACGCTATGATGGCTCAGGGAATATTCTAAACAATTCGCAATGCGCAATCGCGGGTAAGGTTTGTTGAAGCGGAAAAGCCCGTAATAACTAAATTAAAAACCGTTGTAAAAGCATGATAATGCTTTACAGCGGTTTTACTTTATTCTGTTTTTTTAAACTTTACAATTTTTCGCCTATTTAAGGATGGGCACACCCTTTTCATCGAAGTGTATCTTTCTTATCCTTGCGTGGCGGCAGGGGTCATAAAGCGGGTCATCGGTGAAGGTACCGCAGGCTCCGTCAAGGTGAGAAAGGGGTCTTGCGTGATAGACGAGAAGAAGGTCTCCGTTTTCGTCGGTAATGAAGCTGTTATGCCCCGGTCCCGATTCACCCTCGAGGTCTTCCGTTGAAAGCACGGGGCAGGGGAGCTTTTCCCAGGTTGAGGCATCCATAAGGTCAGCGTCATTATCTGCGCAAAGTCTACCGATGCAGTACTCTGAGCCGGTGCCCGAGGCAGAGAAAAACACATAGACCTTATCCTCGGTTTTGAGTACGGAAGCACCTTCGTTTACTCTGAATCGCACCTTTTCCCAATCGTACTCAGGCTTGGTGAGAAGGATAGGAGCCGAGGTGAGCTTCCAGGGCTCGGTGGGGTCAATTTCTGCCATAAACAGCGACGAGTCCCCGATGATTTCCGCCCAGATAACATAGTGCTTATCCTTATGGGAAAAGTATGTCATATCAAGAGAAAAGTTTCTGAAGGACTGTGTATCTGAGAAAAGAGCCTCCATTTTTACGGGTGCGCTCCACTCGTCCGAGAATGGGTCATCACCCTTGCAGCACAGTACATAGGGTCGTATATGCCACACGTCATCACTGTTTCCTGCGGCAAAGAAAACGTACCACTTACCGCCTATGAGGTGTATTTCGGGCGCCCATATATGCCGTGAGCACACGCCTGAAGCGGGAGCCTTCCAAAGGGTTTTCTCATCGGCGGCTGCGAGTCCCTCTACAGTACTGCTTTTACGCAGTACTATACGGTCGTAGCCGTGCTCAGCATCACCAAAAGCAGGATAGGATGCCGTAAAGTAGCAGGTACCGTCAGGCGCTCTCATAGCGTATGGGTCCGCTCTTTCGGGTATAAACGGGTTGGGATAATCGGTCATAACAATTCTCCTTCGGGCATAATATATACTGAAAGATTTATAGCACATACCAAAGAAAAAGTCAAATAAAAAGAAATGAAAAAAGTCCCCCTCAAGTCTTGACAAGAGCAGGGAAAACCTATATAATATGAAAGTCGCAAGACACGCCGGTGTGGCGGAATAGGCAGACGCAAGGGACTTAAAATCCCTCGGTGGCAACACCGTACCGGTTCAAGTCCGGTCACCGGCACCAAAATCCTACAACCACTTTGATACAATGGTTGTAGGATTATTTTTTTGCTCAAACCTTTTTTCGTTTTTACTAAAATTTACCGCAAACCCTTTACTTTTTTGTTGCTTTTATATATAATTAAAAAGCATTAAAAAATCAACCCCCGAAAGGAGAAAAACAAAATGAGAAAAACCTTATCAATCATCCTTGCAATCTTAATGATTGTAACAACAATTCCCATGGCCTTTGCCGCAGGTGACGTAATCGAAGTTAACGGCAAAGCTTTCAGCGACTTCGACGATGCTGCTGCTTATGTAAGGAATCTCGATGAGCCTGCAGAGATAAAACTTCTTGCTGACATAGAAGTTTCAGAATCTCGTTTTGATGTGTCAATTCCTGAAGTTGGCTTCCTTTGGATGGTCAATGCCGAAACAACAATCGATTTAAACGGTTATACAATTACATTTGACAATGGCGTATATTTTGCAGATGGTCCATTTGTAATTACAGATACTTCAGAGCAGGGCGACGGTAAGATCCAGGCAGATACAATGCAGTTACACGCTTCGATGGTTGAAAAAGCATATCTGACATTAAAAAACGGTACATTAGAAGCAAGAGAAGGTAACTTGCATATAGATTATCATAGTGAATTTAATATGACCGGAGGCAGTATAACCAACGGTGTTACCACTGAAAAAACTTCTGATGTAAACATCTCCGGCGGTACAATCGCAGTTGAGGGTGCAGAAGGAGAGAGTTCTTTCGCACTGGCTTGTGATAAAGATTCTAATGTTAATATTACCGGTGGTACTTTTAAAGGTGGCATATGTGCCGGAAAAGAAGATGATAAATCTTTAAGAGAGATTGTGCCTGACGGTTATGCAATTAAAGGTGCAGACGGAAATTATATTGATAAAAATCTGTTCTCAATCGGTAATACTGTTACTGTAGAAAAACACATTGATCATATTTTTGAAAATAGCGTATGTAATATTTGTGAATATGAATGTCTTCACAAAGACACTTTTGTTCAGGTAGAAGCAAAGGCTAACACATGCACAGAAATCGGCTGGGATGCATATGAATACTGTGCAGCTTGTGACTACGCAACAACTTATGTTGAATTTCCTGCAACTGGTGAACACATTGATGCAGACGGTGACACAATGTGTGACAACGGCGGCGAACAGCTCACTTGTAAAGATTGCGGTAGACCTGTTCACGCAGATACATTCATTCAGAATATCGTTTGTCTTATCTTTATGTTTATTAACCTCATCAAGACAGCTTTCTGATAAACAATAACTTATCGCCGGGGAGAAATCCTCGGCGGTTTTGTTTGCTATTATAAAAGAGATTTCGTCTACCGCGGTTGAAACAGAAAGGTGACCGAGGCTTCTTAAAAGGTGACCGATTTAAAAATTGTATTAAAATTATAAGCTCACTTCAATACCCGAGAATCCTTTATTTATAAGGCTTCTCGGGTTTTTGTTTTGTCAAAAATCACCCAAAAAAAGGGCAAAAAATGGTCACGTCCCGTGGGTATCCCTCAAAATTTCCGAGAAAAATTCCGAAGCACCCTGTCGGAAAGCTGAAGGTTATGTTGGAAAAAGCTAGGAATTGTCCGCTTATCGGGACTGAACGAGTCGGATGGGCTTTGTGCTATTGCAATTAAAATATCTGATGTGATATAATTCTATGCAGAAATGCTGAACTCAGGAGGTCTCAATGTGAAGGTTACTATTATCCGAAGCGACCGAAAAACTTTATCAATTCAGCTCAAGCCCGGTGAAATCATTGCCCGCGCACCTTTACGGATGAAGGATAAAGAGATTTATTGTTTCATTGAATCTAAAAGAACGTGGATTGAAAAGAATCTTGCTAAGATAGATGAGCGACAGAAGGTACTTGATGAGGTGAAGCCGTTTACCGAGGCAGAAATAAAAGCACTTGCCGAAAAAGCGAAGGTAATCATTCCTGAACGCGTGAGATATTACGCTCCTAAAATCGGCGTTGCCTATAACAGGATCACCATCCGCTGTCAGCGTACCCGTTGGGGCAGTTGTTCATCTAAAGGTAACTTGAATTTTAACTGCCTTTTAGCACTGTTCCCGATTGAGGTTATTGACAGTGTTGTTGTGCATGAACTCTGTCACAGGAAGCACATGAATCACTCACCACAGTTTTATGCTGAGATTGAAAAGGTGTTCCCTGAGTATAAGAAGTGGCATAAGTGGCTCAGTGATAACGGTGGGATGTATCTTAGCTGCATACCCGAATGAATTATAATAAGGTGACATTATGAAAATAATAATTGATGCTGATGCTTGTCCCGTTGTTGACATTACCGTAGGTATAGCCAAAGAGCGAGGTCTCCCGTGTATCATCGTCTGCGACAATACTCACTCCATTGAAAAAGACGGAGCAAAAACTATTGTTGTTGATAAGGGCGCGGATTCTGCCGATTGCCGTATTGCAAATCTTACCGAAAAGGGCGATGTAATTATTACGCAGGACTATGGTCTTGCTGCTCTTGTGCTCGGAAAAGGCGGTAAGGCACTTAATCAGAACGGACTCGTTTACACTGACAGCAATATAGAAAATCTTCTTTTCACCCGTTTTATAGGCAAAAAGGAGAGAATGGCTGGTAACAGAACAAAAGGCCCGAAAAAGAGAACTGCACAAAATGATGCAGACTTTCTGAAGGCGTTGCTTTTGTGCCTTGAATAGTTTGTCGGCTTATGATATTTTTTGAGAATAAGCTCGACGGGGTTATCAAGATTGCTATTGTGAATGAATAAAGCTAAAGGGACTGGTTTTTACAGTCCCTTTTTGTATAGAGTTTGAATTTTATTTATGTATATAAGGTTTAATTTTATCGATTGTTACTATCGGATGGAAATCTAAATCCAAATTTCTTATAAAAGCAAGGTCGGTTTCCCATTTTTGTACAGCGTTTGACATGCTTTTCTTACTGCCGTTGAATGTAATAAAATGTTCTAAATACTGAATAATTTCAGTTTTTGAAAGAATGCCATTATAAAGTAAATTTTCAATAGCGTATGTCTGTGTTGTTCAGAAAACCCATTGTGTTGATAATTTTTAGAACGCCTCTGACCGTAAAAGTCGGGGCGTTTTGTTGTCACAGGTTGAAAAGATAAATCCGACTGTGATATAATCTGTTCGAACAAGAATTTGTAAGGGAGGATTTGCGAATGGGAAAACAAATTAATTATTGGATGGATTATGATAATTTTTGTGAGTTGGCAAAAACTGCTGTGTCATTTGGTTGCGTTATTATTAAAAATGATATGAATACCGGAAAGGTTGTTCAATCTAGCGATATTTCAATTGTAACTAAAGATTGTTATAATTATTATTTTTATCTTCAGTGTGCCGGTCCTTTAAAAATCAAAAAATTCGGAGATATTGAACAATTAGATCGCTTGTCTAACGAAACAGGAAATGCTGTCATTGAAGCAGGATATTCTAGAATTAGAGATAAAGAAAAACAAATTTGCCGTAACAGATTGTTTTTAACAACGGGATACTATAATGAAAACGAAGAGTTTGTTTATAGGCCTGACTGCATGGTGGATATTTATAATAAATTGGTAAGAAAGGTAAAAAAGCTTTCTCCGTATACCGAATTGGTAGATATATATAACGGTAAAGAGTGGATTCATAAAGAATATTTGACACAATATTGTTTGCAGTTAAAAAATGAAAAATGTTATTCATTATTACAAGGTTAATAAGACCAGCTGTCTTGTCAAGAAAAAAGAGAACGACAATTTCCAATTTGCCGAACAACAAACATCAACCCCTGACTGTAAAAAGTCAGGGGTGTTTTTCTGAGTTGATTTACTGAATCAACGAAGAATTTTTTGCAGGAATTTATTGACAAAGGAGTCTGCGGAATATATAATAGAGTTAAATTAGACTTCGGTTTAAATTGAACTGAGTTTTAAGAAAGGAGAAAAACAATGAAAAAACTTTTATCCGTCATTCTTGCAGTTCTGATGATTGCAGCATCAATTCCGATGACCCTTGTTCCTGCTTCGGCAGCGGAAGAGGGTTACAACGGAGTACCCCTTTATCCTGAGCTTATTACCGAGGAAAACTATGAAACCTTCGGCCTTAAGGACAAGACCTACGTAGGCTTCTATGCGATCAGAAATGCATCAGAGCTTTACGGCTTCAACGAGATGTACAAAGAAAACTTCGGTAAATACAACGATGCGAATGTTGTGCTTCTCAATGATATCGTTGTCAATACCGATATGAGCAATCCGGAATATACCTGGAGTGCTGATATCTTCAATTATTACGGTAACTTCGACGGTAACGGCTGCACAATCAGCGGTCTTTACTGTGTTGATGACACCAAAAATGCTGCAGGTCTTTTCGGCTCTCTCGGCGGCGTTGCCTACGATGGCGACAGCTATGTAAAAAACCTTACCATTGCAAATTCAAGGTTTTCTTCAGATTATTCTGTAGGTGCTCTTGCAGGTGGTCTGTACGGTCAGGGCTATACAATCTCAAATTGCCTTATCGCTTCCGATGTAGTAATTGAAACAGCAGCACCCTTTACGGGCGGTATGTTCGGTATTATCGATTCTGACTTCAGATATTATTTCACACGTATGAACCTTATTGAAAACTGCGTTATGGCAGGTAAGGTAAAAAGCAGCCGTTCAAACTATGGTATAGGCGCATTCGGCGGCTATGCAAGACATGACGGCAGACAGTTTGTAGAAGCTGAAAACTGCTATTATGTTGAAGGCAACATCATCAGCGGCAGCAGCACAGTACGTAACTACGGCTTCGGCGGTAAATCTGTTGACTACATCACAAATAAGGGCTGCACAAAGATAGCAAACCTCAATGCGGCTCATACCTGCATCAATGTTACCCGTGTCGCAACCGATCCCACTTGCTCATACGAAGGTGTTAGCAGCTATACTCACTGTATTTTCTGCGGCAAAAAGGAGGGCACAGATACCTCTACAGCAGCTCACGGCAGGCACGTTATGGGCGATTATGTTTATAACAATGACGGCACCTGCTATGAAAACGGTACAAAGACAAAGAAATGTATCTATCACTGCGGCAAGGCTGAAACAGTTGAAGCCCCCGACACAATTACCCACGGCAAGATGAAGACTGTATACAAAATTGATGCTACCTGTCAGAATGAAGGTCACAGCACCTATGAGGAATGTACAGTCTGCGGCTATCAGGTCGGTTATGTGGCTTTTGATAAGCTTGAATGCAACTTTGAGTTATTCGAGCATGTGTCTGCTACCTGCACAAGAAACGGTTTGACTACCTACAGATGCACTCTCTGCAAGGAACTCAAGTATGAGGAAATTCCTGCTCTCGGTCATGACCTTGTAATGCAGGACGGTAAGGCTCCCACCTGTAAGGAAGAGGGCTACTCCTCACACGCTTATTGCACAAGATGTGATTACAAGACAGAGGAATACACAGTGTTCGATAACGTATGGCATGACTATTCAGTTCCGGTTGAAACCAAGGAGCCTACCTGCACAGGTTCAGGCTACACCAGATATAAGTGTAAATGGTGTGACAGCACTGAAATCAGAGACAGAAAACCTTATTTGTCTCACGATTACAAGTGGACCTTAAACGAAGAATACAGCCACTGCGGTCAAAAGCCCTATTATGACGGTGTATGCGAAGACTGCGGATATGCGACTTACAAGTTCGAAGGCGACGTTATAGAACACGATTTCGTTTATGACCGCACCGAGGAGCCTACCTGCTACAAAGTAGGTCTCGACTATTATCGCTGTACCAAGTGCTCAAGAGAGATCTCCGAGGTTATTCCTATGCTTGAACACAAGTTTGATATTTTATCTTCAGCCGATGTTGCCGGATGCACTGAGGGCGGAAGTGAGCTTTACCGCTGCTCAAACGGCTGCGGCGACTATAAAAGAGTTTACATTGAGCCTCTGGGCCACGATATTGTAGCAACACAGGCAGTTAAAGCAACCTGCACCACAGACGGCTGGACAGCAGGCGAAAAGTGCTCAAGATGCGATTATGTCGTAACTTCACAGAAAATCCCTGCAACAGGACATACATACGACGAAGAAAACGGCAAGGTAATTTCTGAGCCTACATGTCTTCCCGGTCTGACAGAGTACACCTGCTCAGAATGTGGCGATACACTTCTTAAGGAAATTGCTGCAACAGGTGAGCACGATCTTGAAACAAAAACAGTTACTGAGGCAACCTGTAAGGAAAGAGAAAAAACTGAAACAACCTGTAAGAACTGTGAATATTATGTTGTGACAACAGGTGACTATGCTGATGAGCATAAGGAAATCAAGGTAAGACCCGGTGTGGAAGCAACCTGCATCTCATACGGATATACTGATGAACACTATTGTGCATACTGCGGAGTTGTTACAAAGCAGAGGGAAAGTATTCCTATTGGCGACCATAAGGAAGAGATTATTCCCGAAGTGCCTGCAACCTGCACTAAGGGCGGATATACAAGCGGTGTGAAGTGCAGCTACTGTGACGCGGTCATAGACATTCCCGATCCTGTTGATCCGATGGGTCACGAGTTGATTGAAATCGAACCCATTAAGCTTCCTACCTGTACCGAAACAGGTCACGCAGCTGTATACAAATGTAAGAACTGTGATTATGTAAGCCAAAAAATTGAGTTTAACTATTTGATTAATCATACATATGATACCGAGCTCATCCGCCCGGGTGACTGCTCTAATCATCCCCTTTACCGCGGCGTATGCAAAGTATGCTCTCACACAATTGAATATGAGGATACAAGTTTCGGTAATAATGGCACAAGCCATAGCTTCGGCGATAAAATAGGAGCTCTGCCCTACGAATATGTATCAGAAACACAGTGCGGAGTTCGTTGTAATTCCTGTAATAAAATGGAATATACCGTAAATCACAGCTTATTATTTGACGCCGACACCGTGTATTCCCATAAAGGAACTTACGGCAATTATACATATTATGCAACAGGTAAGTGCGGTTTATGCTATCACACAGTTACATTACAAATTGATAAGGAAGAAATTCGCGGCAATTATCAGGAATGTGATCACAACTGCCATGCAAGCGGTATCAAGGGCTTCTTCTGGAAGATAATGTGCTTCTTCTATAAGCTGTTCAAGACCAATCCCGTATGTGAATGCGGTATGAAGCACTATTAATCAGATCAAAATAAAAATAAATACCATCCCCGGGGATGGTATTTATTTTTTTAAGCTTCATTCATATCCTTAACAGACCTGTCATTGATTATTTACAGTTTTTTTAATCAACAAATCTGACGTTTTTGTATAATAAGTCTTGCAAAGGAAAAAATCGGCAGGAGAGGATGGCGGATATGAAGGTTACATGGTACGGAACGGCTACTATAGGTATAGATGACGGGAAAACGAGGCTGCTTTTTGATCCCTTTGTCAGAATGAATAAGCGCATTGAAACTACGCCCGTAGAAGGCTTTGTGGGCTTTGATGCGGTTTTTATAACCCACGGACATTTCGATCACATATACAGCATTCCTGCGCTTGCAGAAAAGGACAGGACGGTTCCGATTTACTGCACCGAAACTCCGAAGAAAACACTTACGGGAAAAGGAGTACCCGAGGAAAGATTCAGAGTTGTCAGACCTGACGACGAGATTAAGATAGGCGATTATACCATTCGTCCCTGTCGCTTCAGGCATATTGTTTTTGATCCGATATATATTCTTACCGTAGTGCCGAAAAGCATTATGATGCTTCCTCAGCTGTTCAGGCAGGCGTATCTTAATCATAAATATCCCGAGGGCGGAGAAATTGTTGCCTACGAGATTGAAGCCCAGGGAAAAAAGATTTTTCTTACCGGCTCCTTCCGTGAGTATCCGGGCGACAGCTATCCCGAGGATATTGACCTTCTGATTCTCGCTAACGGGGGCAGTATTTTCGTGCCCGAAAAAACAAAAGGCTTTATAGACAGATATCATCCGAAAAAAATCTTTGTGGATCATTTTGACGATGCTTTTCCGCCGGTCACAAGAGAGGTCAGTGTCAGGAGGCTGGAAAACTCGGTAAAAAAGAAGCATCCAGATATAGAGTTTATCGTTCCCGAAATCTGCAAGGCTGTTGAGCTTTAAGAAATGAACATAATGCCATCCGAAGGGGTGGCATTTTTGCTTTTGGTGTGATATAATTATCCCGAAAAATTCTGATATTCAGATATATCGCAATACAGTGGAGAATTATATGAATAAAATTACAGAAATTACAGATTTTCTCGCACCCGAGCTTGATGTATACGCAAGACTCACCGAGGTACAGCTTTTAAACAGAGAGTTTCCCGAAAGGGGAATGTTTATAGCGGAAAGCCCCAAGGTTATTGAGCGCGCCCTTGATGCAGGCTACGATCCGGTCTCCTGCCTTATGGAAAAAAGGCATATCGAGGGGGAGGGCAAGTCCATTCTGCAGAGAATTGACGGCGTACCCGTTTTTTGTGCAGATTTTGATATTCTCACTCAGCTTACGGGCTTCAAGCTTACGAGAGGTATGCTTTGTGCAATGAAAAGAAAGCCTCTGCCCGACGTAAGAGAGCTTTGCGAGGGCAAAAGAAGGATAGTTATTCTTGATAGGGTAATGAATCCGACCAATGTGGGTGCAATCATACGCTCGGCAGCGGCTCTCGGTATGGATGGAGTACTTCTCACGCCCGGCTGCTCAGACCCCTTATACAGACGTGCCGCGAGAGTGAGTATGGGTACAGTTTTTCAGGTAGACTGGACCTTTTTACGTGAGGAAGGCCTTGAGGAGATTAAAGCTCTCGGCTTTAAAACGGCGGCTATGGCACTTAAGGATAATACACTTTCCGTTGATGACCCGATTCTTACAGTTCAGGATAAGCTTGCGGTTATTATGGGTACCGAGGGCGACGGACTTTCCGACACAACCATTGCGGACTGCGATTACACGGTGAAAATACCGATGTATCACGGCGTTGATTCGCTGAATGTTGCCGCCGCCTCCGCAGTAGCCTTTTATCAGCTTGGAAAAAAGTGATAGTTAAAAATGCATTGAAGAGGTGTAAAAATGAACAGACCCTATATCATCTGTCATATGACAGTGTCCCTTGACGGTAAGGTGACAGGCGACTTTCTCTCCCATAAGGCGAGTGCGGCGGCCTGCGAAACATATTACGAAATTAACCGTAAGCTTAAAGCAAACGGATTTATCTGCGGCAGAGTGACAATGGAGGGAAGCTTTACGGGCGGATATTATCCCGACCTTTCACAGTATGAACCTGTGAGCCGTGAACTCAGCGACTTCCTGCCCGATGAAATGACGGGCTTTTATGCCGTAGCCTTTGACCCCAAGGGTAAGCTCGGCTGGAAATCTGATAAAATCATCGACCACGACGGCGACCCGGGGTACGACGGAGCGCAGATTATTGAGGTATTGACCGAGCAGGCTGACGAGAGATATTTAGGCTATCTTGAAAGTATGGGAATTCCCTATATATTCGCAGGCGAAACCGAAATTGATGTTGAGCTTGCACTTTTAAAGCTTAAGAATATCTTCGGCTGTGAGACTCTGCTTTTAGAGGGTGGCAGTGTCATAAACGGATATTTTCAAAGGGCAGATGCAATTGATGAGCTGAGCCTTGTTATTGCACCCATTACGGGTGAAAAGGATGATAAGCCGCTGTTTACGGATAGTGTTTTTTCCGAGTATGAGCTTACAAAGGCAGAAAGTATAAAGGGAAATGTAGCTCTCAGCTACAAAAAGAGATAAAGATTTCGGAGAAGTGTTTACTATGGCTATGTGGAATCCCTGGCGGGGTTGCAGAAAATGCAGTGACGGCTGCCTTCATTGCTATATTCATAAGGGTGATGCAAAACGTGGCGTTGATACAAATAAAATAGTAAAAACCAAAGATTTTTATAAGCCCACAGAGAGGCTTAAAAACGGCAGCTATAAAATAAAAAGCGGTATTGTTTATATGTGTTTTTCAACGGATTTTCTTATTGAAGAAGCCGACGTCTGGCGTGATGAATGCTGGAAAATGATAAAGGAGCGTCAGGACTGTACCTTCCTTTTTCTCACCAAACGGATTGAAAGGTTTGCAGAGTGTATGCCCGATGATTGGGGTGACGGCTATGAAAATGTGGTTTTGTGCTGTACTGTTGAAAATCAGAGTAATGCGGATAAAAAGCTGTCGGTACTCAAAGAGTTGCCGTTAAAGCACAAGTGTATCACTGCTCAGCCCTTGCTTGAAGAAATTGATATTGAAAAGTATCTTGACGGTATTGAGCTCGTGGTTGTCGGCGGCGAGTCGGATAAAGACGCAAGACCGCTTGATTATAATTGGGTACTGAGCATCCGTGGGCAGTGTATAAGAAAAAATGTCAGCTTTGAATTCAGACAGTGCGGGACAAATTTTATGAGGGACGGTAAGCTGTATAAATTACAGACAAAGGACCTTTGCAGTCAGGCAAAAAAAGCAGGGATTGACTATAAAAAGCAGTGAAATACGGGGTGAATTATGGCTTCGAGTAAAGAATATTCAGATTTTATATCAGATCAACTGTCCGGGCTTAACGAAATATCATACAGAGCAATGATGGGCGAATATATCATTTATTACCGTGGAAAAATTGTCGGCGGCATATATGATGACAGACTGCTTGTAAAGCCTGTTAAGTCGGCAGTAGCACTTATGCCCGATGCGGTTTATGAGCTGCCTTATGAAGGTGCAAAGGAAATGCTGTTGGTCGAAGATGTTGACAACAGGGATTTTCTGACAGAGCTGTTTAATGCTATGTACGATGAGCTTCCTGTACCGAAGAAAAAGAAGTAAGGAGAGCATAAAATGTTCAGAAAAATGCAGAGAAAAAATAAAGAATTATCCCTTGAAGAATGTATTCGCATTCTCAAAACAGAGAAGCGGGGAGTGCTTTCTGTCAACGGTGACAATGGTTATCCCTACGGAATGCCTATGAATCATTGGTATAACGAGGAGGACGGAAAGATATATTTTCATTGCGGAAAAGCAGGTCACAGATCGGATGCACTGCAAAAAGACGGCAGGGTCTCCTTTTGTGTTTACGATGAGGGTTGCAGAAAATCTGATTTCTGGGCTTTGAATATAAAAAGCGTTATTGTGTTCGGCAGGATAGAATTCATTGATGATAAGGAAAAAATTATCGATGTAACAACGAAGCTCAGCCACAAATTTACGCAAGATGATGCTTACATTCAGAAAGAGATAGAGCTTGCGGCGCATAAAACACTGTTGCTTGTTCTTACTCCTGAGCATATCTGCGGAAAATCCGTTTCAGAGTCATAATATCTGGCGGCAAGGAGGAAGAAAATGCTGAACAGAGAAAATTTAGATAAGTATATATCGGAGATCTACGGTGTTACTTCCGAATATCCGTGGCTTCAGTATCCGGGCTTCGCTGTTTACCGTCACAGGGGCAACAAAAAATGGTTTGCGGTTGTGATGAATCTGCCAAAATCAAAAATCGGCTTATCCGGGGATGAGGTCGTTAATGTGGTAAACCTCAAATGTGACCCGATTATGACAGGCTCCCTTCATAAGGAAAAGGGGATTTATCCCGCTTATCATATGAATAAGTCTTATTGGATATCGGTTTTTCTTGACGGTACCGTTGACGACGAAAAGCTGAAGTGGCTTCTTGATATAAGCTATGACTTGACTGCTTCAAAAGTAAGAAGCAAGAGGAAAGCAACTGACGGGCAGAAGAGCTGAAAGAGGCTTTCTGCTTGCCGGCGCAACAGACAGTTGCTTGTTTTGTATGCCTTACAGTGATATAATTCTCCTGAGGTGAAAAAATATGGATACAAAAGATGTTATACGTGAGCTGAGAATAAAAAAAGGCTTTTCTCAGGATGAGCTTGCTGAAAAGGTATTTGTTACCCGTCAGGCGGTGTCACGCTGGGAAAACGGTGAAACAGTACCGAATACGGAAACGCTGAAGCTTCTGTCAAAGCTGTTTGATGTTTCTATCAATACTCTTTTAGGCTCACCGAGAGAGCTTATATGTCAGTGCTGCGGTATGCCCCTTGAGGACAGCAGCATCAGCAAGGAAAAAGACGGTATTTTCAACGAGGAATACTGCAAATGGTGCTATGCCGACGGAGAATATATGTATCACGATATGGATTCTCTTATTGATGTCTGTGTGGGACATATGGCAAACGAGCAGTTTTCCGCTGAGCAGGTGAGGACCTATATGAAGGATATGCTACCGAAGCTTGATTACTGGAAAAGCTATAAGAATTTAGATGACGGCGGTAAGTTTGAGCAGTTCAAAAAGCAGCTTATTGATGAAATAAACGCTTTAAATATAGAAGGTATGCCCAAGGTCGAGAGCCTCAATGCACTCGTCGGAGGCTATATCAATCTTGAATACAGGCTTCCAAACGGTAAAACGGTGAAGTTTCTTGATGACGGAGCAACCTATCTGGGAAATCAGCTCGAATGCGACTTCGGCGGCGACAGATGCTTCGGCATTGCCGCCAATATGGATTTTATCCTCGTATGTACCTACGGGGAAAATGGTGAAAATCCTGAATTGGTTGTTTATAAAAAAAGATAAAAATCAGATAAGACCGTCCGGGACAGTTCTTGGACGGTTTTTTGTTTTCTTTTCGGAAAAATAACTTAAAAAATCAGAAAACAATGCAGAAATTGAGAGTTTGTAACAATGTTTTTGCGGATTTTACTTGTTTTTTGTAAAATGTAGTGATAAAATACTTGTGTATGACTATAACTAAACGGAGGCAGAGATGACCGAAAAGGAACTCAGAAAGCTCAGCCGTGTTGAACTGCTTGAGCTTTTGCTGGAACAGATAAGGGAAAATGAAGCCGTAAAGCAGGAAAAAGCAAGGCTCGAAGAAAATCCCGGTAATACATATCTGCCTGACGGAGCGCTTGCAGAGCTGTCAAGGGCAGCTCATCAGCTTAACAATGCCCTTTGCTTTGCAGACAGAATTACAAGGCAGCTTCAGGAAGCTTCCGCCACCGAAGAAATCGACGGTGCTGATGAGAAGGAAAGCTCTCAGGTCACCTCTGAGATCTTGCAGGGCAGGGAGCCTACAAAGAGGCTGATTTCCGACAGAGTGCTTTACTGGCGGCTTATGGAGTGCTACAGCAACAGTCCCGAGCTTATGAGCGGCCTGCCTGTCGATATTCAGAGAAGTATAATACACAGACTGAAGGATGTAAAGAATGCAAAATAGCACTGAGGATAAGTCCCTGCGCGCCGAGGTCGTAGAGGGTGAGCTTAAAAGAGAAAGGTACAAAAACAAATACCGTATTGCTCTTAAAAGTACGTTATTCACGCTTGTTACGGTTGCGGCAGCGGCAGTACTCGTGGCGACACTGTGGATGCCCGTGCTTGAAATCTACGGAAATTCAATGACTCCCGCCCTCGAGGACGGAGAAATAGTTGTTTCCGTCAAGAGCAGTGAATACAAAACGGGGGATATCATAGCCTTTTACTATAACAACAAGCTTCTTGTTAAGCGTGTGATAGCAACCTCGTCACAGTGGGTGAATATCACCGAGGACGGTACGGTTTATGTTGACGGAGTTGAGCTTGACGAGCCCTATGTTTCCGAAAAGTCCTTCGGAGACTGTGATATAGAGCTTCCTTATCAGGTGCCCGAAAACAAAATTTTCGTTATGGGTGACCACAGAAGTGTGTCTGCCGATTCAAGAAACAGTCTTATCGGCTGTGTGGATGAGGAGCAGATAGTCGGAAAAATCGTTTTCAGGGTATGGCCTGTAGGTGATTTCGGCTCAGTGAAATAAAGCTTAAGGGATAAATATCCCGTATTATAATATTAAAATTATGAAAGGAGGATAAGCAGATGAAAAATCTCAGGCAGAGAATAATTGAAATACTCACTCTTGCAAAAATAGAGAAGCGCTGGCGCCGTTTTGCACGTACGGTAGCCGTTGCCGTTGTTTTCTGCACAACATATATGCTTATTCTTCCTGCTCTTACTATGGAAAATGAGACCTACTGCGGTCTGAATGAGCATACACATTCGGAGGAATGCTATCAGCTCAGGGAGGTGCTCGTCTGCGGATATGATATTCAGGTGCATACCGCTACCGATGCGGCGGCAGACACGGGACATACCCACACAGATGCCTGCTTTACGGAAAAGCTTATGGCAATCTGCGGTCTGAAGGAGCATACTCACAGTGAGTACTGCATCATCGAGGAGCTTGCAGCAAGAAACAACAGTATACCCGAGCAGGAGGACTGGGAAGCCATCAGGGATGACTACATTTCCTCTCTCAGTCAGGAGACTGCGGAAGACCTGAGCCTTCTTTCTGACGAAGACGCCGATGCGGTGCTGAAGGTGACATGGCTCACAGAGGGACTTCCCGATGCACAGGAGCTTTACGAGACCCTCGATAAATACTATTACAGTGATGACGAGGAGGGCGAGGCGGCATACTTCCTCGGTGTACAGAATCTGACCGTAACCACATATTGCAACTATCAGAATCTAGGAAAGCTTCAGAAATACGTCTTTAACAGTGATAAGATGTTTGAGCTTCTTGATATATTCAACAATATGCCTCAGACCTATACAACGGGTACAGGAAAGCCGATAACCTTCAACTACATAAATAATAAGTGGGACACGGTTGCTCCCGTTGTTGTGCACGGCGGAACTGTCGGTGAAAAGTGCCCCAATGCAAGCAACTACTGGCATGCCGTTGTTGTTGAATACGATTCAGAGCACAGCAGCTATTATGTATCCAACATATATCTTGCCGAAGGCGGCAACGGTAACAGCGTTACCATCAAATCTCTCAAGGCGGCGACCTCCAAGGGCTTCGTTCTTGTTGTGTGGTCAGCTGACAGCGGTGCTACAACAGCGCAGAAGGCTGCCGCAAATCAGATTCTCAATGTAGAAACCGGTGATACCGTTATAGTTTCAACTGACCCGACAAAGACCTCGTCGGGAGCCTACAAATCTGCAGGCTACGGAACAGTTACCTTCAAGCAGGGCTCAGAAATTGATGAGGAGCTTGAGTGGTACAAGGATACTGCAGAGGCATCTGACAGTCAGGTTGTTGACGGCGGCGGCAGAACGGTCTCAACTGACAGAAACGTAACGACCACCAAGACAATCAACGGTACGAGTGAGGAAAACGTTTTCGATATCACCCTTACGGTTGAAACCTACAGTAATATACAGACCTTCCTTAACGAGCCGGATATGGCGGTTGTTATCGTAATGGATATTTCCAACACGATGAACAGTAAATATCCCTCAGGTGCATCAACCACAAGATACGATGCGGCGGTTTCTGCGGCAGAGGACTTCATTTATAAGTTCAGAGATAATACGGCGGGTCTGAGTCAGATAGGCTTTGTAGCCTTCAATACCCACGGTCACGAAATATTTGACCTTCAACCCTGCTCGACTGATGCTCAGGCGGAGGCTCTTGTCAGCGAGATGAAGACCGATACCGAGGCTATCATCGACAACTATGTTTCCGACGACTGGGAACGATTCACCAACGTTGAAGCAGGTCTTAAGATGGGTTACGATATGATCAAGGATTCAGGTAACTCAAATCAGTATATCATCTTCCTGTCGGACGGCTTCCCCACAACATATCTTGTTGACGGAACAACGACCTATCAGGGCTATAACACCTATACCCCCAGCGGTACAAAGGGTGCAAACGGTGTCTTCTATGACTACGTAACCGGATATTACTGCTCCTACGGTACAAGCTACAGTGATAAGGCATCCATAAGAGCAAGACAGATGGCAACGCAGATTAAGGATTCAGGTGCAAAGATATTCTCAATCGGTGTTGACGTCGGCGGTCAGACCATTGCAGGCTATGACGGAAGAACAGGTCTTTCGGTTATTGACCGAACAGGCACAACCTATGAAATAGGCGACGCAAAGAGCAAGACCGCATATCAGAACTGGCTGAAAAACAGCATCGGTTCAGGCTATTACTACGACAGTACGGCGAAAAACGATATTGCAAACGCCTTTGACTCTATTTTCGCCGAGATCAAGGATCTCAACGAGCAGACCACCAAAACCGTGTGGACAGCTACCGACCCGATGCCCGTTTATGACGAGGAGCCGAGCATAGTAGGCTTTATTCACTTCTATGATAAGGACGGTAACCCGGTCGGCGCGCCTGATCCCGAGAGCGTTAACGGTGCTCATACTGAGAACGGTGAAAACACTGCCTACCACGAGGGTAACGTTGTTCACTGGGATCTTAAGAAATCGGGATACACCTCAAAAACCGTGGGTAACACCACTACATATTATTATAAGCTGAAATACCGTGTGAGACTTGTAAACGAAAAGGATACGGAAAAGCCCTTTGAGGACGGCAAAATCTATGAAACCAACGGCGATGCTTATCTTGAATACCGAAGTCTCACAACCTCCAACGGAGTTCAGAATGTTTCCGAGCTGAAAAACGTCAGCTTCTCGAAGCCGGCGGTCACGGGTTATCTCGGTGAGCTCAGCTTCACAAAGGTCAACAGTGTCGGCAGCGGACTTCCCGGTGCAGTATTCACTCTGACCCACGACGACAGTAAGTGTACACTCTGCCACGGTGACGGTACGGCTCTGACAGACAGTGCGGCTCACAATGAAATCTATCTAAAGGAGCATTTTGATCACGCTATAGGACCTTACACTGCCACATCCGACGAAAACGGTACAGTCACCTTTGAAAGAATCCCATCGGGTCACATCTATATCCTTACGGAAACAGTGGTACCTAACGGCTTTAAGAAGGGGGATAGCACATACACTGTGGCTATAGCCTACGATACCGTTACGGTATCCGAAACCGATAAGAAGGGTGTCACGAGAGTGTGGAACGGTATCAACGATACGGTGACAAACTACGGCTACGTTCTGCCTGAGACCGGCGGAAGCGGCACAGTATATCTGAATATAATCGGGGGATTGCTCATAGCTTTGAGCTCAGTCTTCTTAATCTGTAAATACAGAAACGACAGAGAAAGGAGGCGAAAGCGCTCCAAAGTGTAAGGCGTAACCCGGATTATAGGTATAAATCAGCAAACTACTCCTTCAGGGAGATAAAAAAGAAAGGAAAAATATTATGAAAAAGACCGGCAAAATCTTTAGCGTAGTAATTGCGATCGCACTTGTTTTTGCAATGGCAATTCCTGCAATGGCTGTTGATATCACAATCGACGGCGACAGTGCAAACTCAGCATATTCAGCATGGAGAATTCTCGATGCTCAGGACCTTGGCGCAAATGCCTTCAAGTACACCTTAAACAGCAAATACACCGCAGCTCTTCAGGAAGTAACAGGCAAAACGGCAGAGGCTGATATCGTTGCTTACATTGAAGGCCTTACCGATGCAGATGCAGTACGCGATTTCGCAGATGCAGTTTATGCAAAGGTAAAGGGTATGGCTGCCGATGCAACAGCTACAGATTCAGTATTCGCAGGTGTTGCTCAGGGTTATTACCTTATTGCTGAAACAGAAGCAGGCGATGCAGCAGACACTCTTTCACTTGTTATGCTCGACACAGCAGGTAAGGATAACATCACTGTTGAAACCAAGGAAGGCATTCCCACTGTTGTAAAGAAGGTTAAGGATACCAACGATACAACAGGCGTTACATCTGACTGGCAGGATTCAGCCGACTATGATATCGGTGATGAAATTCCCTTCCAGGTAACAGGTACAGTATCAGCAAAGATTGCTGACTATGCAATCTATGAATACATCTTCCACGATGAAATGGATGCAGGTCTTGCATATAAGGCAGACTCAGTTAAGGTTATGATCGGTGAAGATGATGTTACAGACAGCTTCACAACAACCTATGAGAATGACAAGCTCACAGTTTCCTGCGTAGACCTTAAGAAAATCGCAGACGTAACAGTTGACGCTGATACAGCTGTAGTTCTTACCTACACCGCAACTCTTGAGGCTGATGCAGTTATCGGCGAAGCAGGCAACAAGAACTCAGTATACCTTGAATACACAAACGATCCCTACTATGACGGTACAGGTACTCCCGGCGAAGGCGAAGAACCCGAGGATAAGACCGGTGAAACAACCAAGGATACAGTTGTTGTATTCACATACACATTAACCGTTGATAAGGTTGACGATGACGGAAATGCTCTTAAGGGTGCAGGCTTTACTCTTTACAAGAAGGTAGGCGGCGTTGAAACAGCAATCGGTGAGGAAATCGTAGGCGAGGCTCTCACAACCTTCACATGGGCAGGTCTTGACGACGGTACATACGTGCTCAAGGAAACAACAGTACCCGCAGGCTACAACAAGGCTGAGGATATCGAATTCACAATCACAGCAACACACGATGAGGATTCAGCAGCTCCCGCTCTCACAGCTCTTTCAGCAGGCGAGAAGCTTTCAGCTGATAAGGCTACAGGTATTATCGCTGCCGATGTTATCAACGTTAAGGGTAACCTTCTTCCCACAACCGGTGGTATCGGTACAACAATCTTCTATGTTGTAGGTGCTCTCCTCGTTGTAGGTGCAGTAGTTCTTCTTATCACAAAGAGAAGAATGTCTGCAGAGGCATAATTTCACAGATAATCGCTGACGGGACATAAGGTCCCGTTGGCTTTTCCGAGAGCCGGAGAGACCGACTTTCGGAAAAGCCATAAATATGATATAATTCGCAACCGCGGAAGGATAATAATGAAAAAGCACGGAACAACGATTCTTTTATTTGTAATACTGTTTGTGGGTATAGGCCTTATTCTTTACCCCTCGGTCAGTGACTGGTGGAACAGTCAGCGACAGTCGAGGGCAATTGCGGCGTACTCACAGACCGTCAGCACACTTGAGGACGAAAGGTGTACAGAGCTTTTTGAAGGTGCGAAGAAATACAACGAAAAGATCACACTGAAAACAGACATCACCGCTCTGAGCGATGAGGAAATAGCCGAGTATAAGTCGGTGCTTGATGTTACGGGTACGGGAATAATGGCATTTATCGAGATACCCTCCATTGACGTTTCACTGCCCGTATATCACGGCGTTGATGAAAGTGTGCTTCAGGTTGCGGTAGGTCATATCGAGTGGTCGAGTCTTCCCGTAGGCGGTGAAAGCACCCACTGTGTTGTTTCGGGCCACAGAGGACTTCCCTCGGCAAAGCTTTTCACTAATCTTGACAGACTTTCAGAGGGCGATATCTTTATGATGAATACCCTTGGTGAGGTGTTGACCTATCAGGTTGACCGCATTATGATTGTGGAGCCCCACGAGCTTACAAGCCTCGTTATTGAGCCGGGCAAGGATCTTTGTACCCTTGTAACCTGCACACCCTACGGAGTCAATTCACACCGTCTGCTGGTGAGAGGACACCGTATAGAAAACATCGAGGAAGTGCCTCAGATAGCGGTTGTATCCGAGGCGGGGCAGATAGATACGCTGATGGTTGCGCCTATAGTTGCCGCACCGATGCTTCTTGCACTTGCGCTTTACGTTATGATAAAATACAGAAAGAAAAAATGAGAAAGGACGGGAGAATATGAAAAAAATCTGTTGCCTTATTTTCACGGCACTTATTATTTGCATAGGTCTTCTTGCCGTACCTGCGGCAGCACAGAGTCAGAGCCTTGAGGTTATCTGCAGAGACGGTGTGACAAACCTTTCGGGTGCATCCTTTTATCTTTACCGTATAGGTGATTATTCGGAAAACAGTGTAGTACCTGATGAAGCCTTCAGAAAGTACAGAATTTCCTGGGGTATCGGCAATACAGAGGAAATGATAAACCTTGCAATGACTCTTTCAGGCTACATCCTCAGGGATGACCCTGCGGCTGATTTTGAAGATATAACCGACGAAAAGGGTATAGCAGACTTTGACGGTGAATTTATCGGTGATGGCGTGTACCTTCTTCTTGCTGATAAGCACAAGCAGGATAATATGACGTATTATTTTGAGCCTACGGTTGTAGTGATTCCTTACGGTGATGTGGATTATCTCACAGTGACACCGAAGTTTACCTCAGTTGAGAATAACAAAGAGGATGACACAGTTTCCTATAAGGTTCTCAAGGCGTGGACTGAGGATGACAAGAGCAGCCGCCCCTCGGAAATAGAGATTGAGCTTCTTATGGACGGTGAAATCTATGACACGGTGACTCTCAATGCGGATAATAAATGGAGCCACACATGGAAGGATTTATCCGTATATAACCACTGGACGGTTGTAGAAAAAGAGGTGCCTTACGGATACATAGCAGTGCTCACTCAGGACGGTAAAACCCTGCTTGTTAAAAACACGGGGACAGGTGAAAGGGAAGAGGATACAACAAAGCCCAACGGAAAGCCTGAGCTTCCCGAAACGGGCAGCCTTCAGTGGCCCATACCTCTGCTTGCCTGTGTCGGTATATTCCTTATAACTCTCGGCTATGCGAGCTACAGAAAGAGTGAGCAGGCAGATGAATAAAGGAAAAGCGGCAGGAAAAATCCTTATAGTGCTCGGTGTGCTTTGCATACTCGGTGCAGGGGGACTTGCCTTTTATAACGGATACACGGAAAGCAAGGCTGCAGAGCTTTCAGCGGAGGTGCTCCTGAAGCTTGATATGGAGAGCATCGTTACGGAAAAGCACGATGAAAGCACGCCGCCCGATTATGTGGTGAATCCGGATATGATAATGCCCGAAAAGGAAATTGACGGCAGAATGTATGTCGGAGTGGTAACAGTACCCAATCTTGAAATTGAGCTTCCCGTTATGGCACAGTGGAGCTACGCAAATTTCAAGATATCGCCCTGCGTTTATGAAGGTACTCCATATAAGAACAATTTCATCATAGCCGCCCATAATTACAGAAAGCACTTCGGCTCTCTTGACGAGCTTGAGGCGGGGGATAAGGTGTATTTCAAGGATATGGCGGGCAACGAATTTGCCTATGAGGTTATGTATACCGAAATAATCGATAACAACGATATAGAGGGAATGAGCAGCGGCGACTGGGATCTGACTCTTTTTACCTGCACTTACGGCGGTGCGACAAGAGTAACGGTACGTTGCAGACTTACACAGTAAATAAAAAGTAGCTGTAGAAAACTACAGCTACTTTTTTTGTCTTCATGTGATATATTTTCAGCCTTCTGTTATTTCTACGTAAGGGCATCCGCCGTTTACGTAGCTGCCCTTTTCGTAGCAGAGTACGGAATTGACGCTTACGGAAGCGTTGGCAGGTACTGACAAAACTGCATCTGTTCCTTCGGGAAGGGTAAGGCTGATAAGATACTCGCCGTCAATGCATTCGTATTCCAGAGAGATAAGACCCTTGACGCTGGGCACTGTGCAGCTCATACTGCTCTGTAAGGCGTACTGAGGCTCGATCTTGACCTTTTCATAGCCTGCCTCAAGAGGGGTAATACCTGCGAAATGCTTGCTCATTATAACGAGGGGACCGCCGCTCCAGGCGTGATTCATAGTGCCGCGCCAGGAATCCCAGAATTCCCAGAGAGTGGAGTAATCCTCACAGACCATCTCCTCATATCTTTCCTTGATTCTCTGCTTAGCGGCCTCATATTCGCCCATTTCGCAAAGAGCTTCAAGCACATAATATTCCATATAGGGGCTTGAGTTCTGAGTGGTTGTAAGCACCTTGAGAATAGTTGTATACTGCTCTTCATCTGCAAGACCTGAAAGAACTGCAAGTGCATTTGCTCTGTCATCAGGCTTTAAAACTGACTTGCTTTTATATCCGTTTTCTGTCCAGAGAGTCTTGTAGCCCTCGGCGATAAGAGCCTTCCTTTCGGTAATGAAGGGGATATCCTCATCCTTTCCTAAAAGCTCAGCCATTTTTTCTGTGGAAGAAAGAGCGTAGTAAACCCATGCGTTTTCTATAGCGGTCATATCAGCCTTGTTGCCCCAGTCGGGCCAGTCCCATGAGCCCTCACGGTGGATAACGAGACCGTCTTCGCCGATTTCCCAGAGCTTGAGGTAATCGAGTGAGGCACCGTAAACCTTTTCGAGGAAGGCAAGGTCGCCTGTGTATTCATAATAGGTATAAAAGCCTACAATACCTGCGAGCTGCTGAACGGGAAGCTCAAAGTAATCGCCGCTTATGGGAACAACGGTCTGAAGCACCTTTGTGTCATCAACGTGAGAGAGCATTGCCTCCACGCCCTTCTGATAGAGCAGGTAGGAATTACTGTCCATAGAATACATGGTCATAATCATTTCGTTTGTAACGTCGCCCCACCACTGAGCTCTTTCTCTGTCGGGACAGTCCATAAAGCTGTCACGCATTGTAACGTAAAGAGTACGAAGTGACTTCTGCCACAGTGTGTTAAGGAATTCGTCGTCGCACTTAAAGTCGCCGCAGAATTCGCTGTCATAGCCCGTTTCACGGTACTTAAGAGAGATAACGGTAACGCCCTTGGGTATCTGATAGGTGACATGCTCGCCGTTTACCCAGCCGAGGGACTCGAATTCCTGCTCGCCCTCCTTGGTAATATAGGTGGTTGAAACCGCACCGATAAGAGTGTTTTCCGTTGTGATGCGGATTTTCTTACCTGCAGGTGCCTTGACCTTAAGATAGGCGGTAAACTGTGCATTATAAGGTATATCAACAGTAATGTTTTCACCTAAAATATTTTTTACGGTGTAGTTTTCATAGTCGGCTGAATTCTCGTAATCCTTAAGACCGTAATCCTTGAGGAAGGGGATTCCTCTCGGGTAAAGAGAGCCGTAAACACCCTCGCCGCCCTTTGCGTACTCAGTTGCATTTTCCCAGTCGGAGGTATCGAAGGCTACGTCTGTCCAGTCGCCCATATCCTCTCTTGCATCAAAATAAATACTGTATTCGGGAAGTCTGTAGTTGGGAGGATAAAGGGGACTGTCTATGTAGGCACTGTTTCTCTTTACCTTCCAGCTGCTGTCGGAAACAATTGAGATATCCTCGCTGACAGCTTCGAAAAGGAAGCCGCCCTGACCGCTGCTGCAGTAGGAGTAGCTTGTTTCGCTGTCCCAATACCAAACGAGAGCGCAGATTGAGTTTTCGCCCTCCTTGAGGAAGGGGGCGATATCAATACTGTCATAATATCCGCTGTTCTTTTCGGGACCGCGCTTTACACTGCCCTCAAAAACCACGTTTTCGCCGTTTATGTAAAGCCAGTATTTTGAATCTGCCGAGATGTGAGCCGTAAGCTCCCCGGGAATTTTGTCAAGACTGACCTTTTTATTAAAGCACATCCACACATTCTGCTTGTTGATGTTTTCCTTGTCCCATATCCATTCTGCGGTCCAGTCGTCCTTCTCCTCTGTGGGAATCACAGCATAGGCGGGAATACTGTCGGGAACAGTGTAATCATTTGCAAAGGGTATCATTTCGGGGACTCCCCATGAAAAAAGTGAGGAAAGAAATGCCGCCACTATTGCGAGGTAAGAAATAATAGTCTGTAAAATTTGCATAAGAACCTCCTGATTTCTGCAATGATAAGCTACGAAAAAGCCGTATAAAATTATTTTATCATAGGCGGTTTATAAATTCAACTTATCTTTTGAATTTTAATACCTTTCAGTGGAAATATGCGCTGAAAGGATAGCGAAAAAAGCCTTCTGCAGGTTGAAAAAGCCTTACCGCTGTGGTATAATCTTCCTGAAAACAGGAAAAGGAGAATAATTATGGCAAAAATAATAGCGTCTTTTATCAGCGCGGTTCTCAGCTTATTCACTCTCTGGGCATCCTCCATGACACCGGCATATGTTGCTCCCGTACCCGAAATGAAGCAGGATGACTTCGTACCGGTTATGAGATTTGTTGCAACAAGTGACACTCATATAGAAACTCTCGGCGATACAGGCTGCAAAAGAACTGCTAAAATGCTCAAGACTGCCTACGCTATCAGCGATGCAGATGAGGATTACAAAAACCTTGATGCGGTTGTATTTTCAGGAGACCTTACGGACCACGGCTTTATGAGCTCGTTTTTCGCCTTCGCAGCCGTAACAGATGTTGAAATCCGTGAGGGCACAGAGCGTCTTGCAGTGCTTGCAAAGTCACACGACAGCTACACACTTTCAAAAAACAGCCTTAAGCTTTATACTGCCATTACCGGTCAGGAGACCGATTTTCACAGAGTTATAGGCGGCTTCCATTTCATAGGCGTTTCACGCTCAGATACATTTGAGCATTATACCGACGAGCAGGTAAAGTGGCTTGACGAAAATCTTGCAGCCGCAGTTGCGGAAGACCCTGAGAAGCCTGTTTTCGTTTTCCAGCACGAGCACGTGAAGGATACTGTTTACGGAAGCAGTGAGACCGACGGTTGGGGACTTGATGTTTTCACAGATGTGCTTCGCAAATATCCTCAGGTTGTGCATATTTCGGGTCATTCACACTTCCCCGCAAATGACCCGAGAGCCGTATGGCAGGGTGAATTCACCGCAATAAACGACGGCGGACTTGCATATTACGAGCTTGCAGTAGACGGCAAAAACGGACAGTTCCCTGATGAAAAGGAAAGAATGAGTCAGGCTCTCATTATTGAGGTCGATGCAGATAACAGAGTACTTGTGAAGGTGCTTGACGTTGACGAGGGCAGGATTATGAGAGAATTCCTCATCGACAACATTGCTGAGGAAAACAAGACAAAATACTCCTTTGAGCAAAGAAGTGCAAAGGCTGAAGCTCCCGTTTTCGATGAGGGTGCGGCACTCAGCGTAGAAAAGAAGGGTCTTCTTTACTATGTAACAGTACCTCAGGCAAAGGTCAGCGAAGAAAATGAAGTATTTGTTTACAGAATTTCCGTGATAAACAAAAACGGTAAGACAGTCCGTGAGGACTGGGCATTCTCCGATTATTTCTTTGCGGATAAGGCAGACAGCATTACCTTTGACGGCTTTATGTGTGCAGGCGAAGGATATACCGTAAGAGTTGTTGCCGAGGACGTATGGGGCAACACAAGTGAAGCTCTTGAAATAAAGCTTTGATAAACCATACGGATGCAGAAACGGCACATACAAAACGGTACGTGCCGTTTTATAATGGCGGGAAAAATAGCGGTATACAAAAAGAGGAGAGTTATTACTGAAAAAATTTTCTTTTTTCAAAGAAGGAAAAAAATGTCTTTTCGTTTATGCTATAATCACTGCGATTGATACAGATTTCCGATCTGTATTGCCAAAAAAAGATAAAGAGGTGCTGAAAATGAAAAAGTGTATATCATTTCTTCTCGTTACGCTTATGCTCTTTAGCCTTATGTCACCTGCAGTCTTTGCCGCTGACGTATTGGTAAAGGATATGACTCCGATTGTTTATATCAGAGGTAACGGCGAAGCAATTTACGATGAAAACGGCGACGAAATCCCCGTTGAGATTGCGGATTTATTCAATAAGAGTATTGTCTCCGAGGAAGAGGGCATAACAAAGGAAAAGGCTATCGAATCCTGCGCAAATATTCTTCTTCCCTTCCTTGCAGAGGAAGTCGGATCGTAGCCA
>JAZULG010000028.1:0-22957 GCA_045603005.1 Acutalibacteraceae bacterium | reverse complement strand
GGAGATATGGAAAGACTTGTTGCAGCCGTTAGATACGGAGCCGATGCGGTTTATCTCGGCGGCACCGTATTCGGTATGAGAGCAGGTCCTGCAAATTTTACCGACAGCGAGCTTCATGAGGCAGTTGCTTATGCCCATTCTCACGGCGTAAGGGTTTATCTTACATGCAATGTTCTTCCAAGAAACGATGAACTGCAAATGCTTCCAGATTTTCTTATAAATGCAAAAAATGCGGGCGTAGATGCATTTATAATATCCGATCTCGGTGTGTTTGAATATGCCCAAAAATATGCTCCTGAGGTTGAGATCCATATTTCAACACAAACGGGTATTGTAAATTATGCCGCAGCAAATGTTTTTTATAATATGGGGGCAAAGAGAGTTGTTACCGCAAGAGAACTCAGTATGGATGAAATAAGGACTCTCAGAAAAAATATTCCTGATGATATGGATATTGAATGCTTTGTTCACGGTGCAATGTGTGTGTCCTTCTCGGGAAGGTGTCTTATTTCTAACTATCTTGTCAACCGTGACGCAAACAGAGGCGAATGCGCACAGCCCTGCCGATGGAATTACCGTCTCGTAGAAGAGAAAAGACCGGGACAGTATTTCCCGGTCGGTGAAGATGAGGGCGGTACCTATATTTTAAACTCAAAGGATATGTGTATGATTGAGCACATACCCGAAATGGTTGAGGCAGGTATAACAAGCTTTAAAATTGAGGGCAGAGCAAAGTCGGCATATTATGTTGCAGTTGTTACCAATGCATACAGAAAGGCTATTGATGCTTATTGGGAGAATCCGACGGCGGATTTCAAGCCTGAAAAATGGCTTATTGATGAAATGACAAAAATCAGCTACCGCGATTACTGTACCGGCTTCTTCTACGGTGACCCCGCATCCGATGCTCAGATAAGCTATAAGGGCGGATATAACCGTGAGTGGGATGTTATGGCTGTAGTTGAGAGGTACGAAAACGGAATAGCTTACTGCTCTCAGCGTAACCGTTTCTTTGAAGGCGACAGCCTTGAGGTTATGGAAATCGGTAAAAAGCCTTTTACCGTAACCGCTGTAAATCTGAAAAATGCAGACGGTGAGGCTATTGAAAGCACAAACCATCCGATGATGAGTTTTACCTTTGAATGTGATGTACCCTTGCAGGAAAATGCAATTCTCAGAAAGCAGCGCGATGAAATTGCAAGGGTTATTATTTAACAAATTAACACGGAGGTGTTGAAAGTGGCATCGAAGTATACTGTTTCACTTGCTAAAATTTTGAAGGATCTGCAGTTTGAAGTTTTATATATGCCTAAAGATCCTTCGGATATACTTATATCTTCACTTGATGTTCACAGACCCGGACTTATTATTGCGGGCTTTGATGATTTCTTTGATAGTGCGAGAATCAACTTTCTCGGAAAGGCTGAGGTTGAATACATAAACCGTTTTCCGAAGGAAGAGAGATATGAAAAGGTTGAAAAATATATGGCAAAGCACCCTGCGTGCATTGTAGTTTCAAGAAATCTTGATTGCCCTGATGCCATAATCGACCTTGCACCTAAGTATGAAATTCCTATACTTAAAACAGCGGATACAACCTCACGCTCAATGGCGGCTACAATTTCGTATCTTAATATCGAACTTGCTGAAAGAATAACCCGTCACGGTGTTTTTGTTGAAGTATACGGTGAAGGTGTTCTTATTCTCGGTGACAGTGGTGTCGGTAAGAGTGAGGCTGCGGTTGAGCTTATCAAGAGAGGTCACAGGCTTATTGCTGATGATGCCGTTGAAATCAAGAAGACAAGCTCACGTACTATTGTCGGTTCTGCACCTGATAATATAAGACACTTTATTGAGCTCAGGGGTATCGGTATCATAAATGCACGCCGTATTTTCGGTATGGGTGCCGTTAAGCTTAATGAAAAAATTGATATGGTTATTCAGCTTGAGCCCTGGGACAGCGATAAGGTGTATGACAGAATGGGCATTGAAAACGAGTATACGGAAATACTCGGTATAAAAGTACCCTATACATGTGTACCCGTAAAACCGGGCAGAAACTTAGCTGTTATCATAGAGATTGCAGCTATGAATAACAGACAGAAGAAAATGGGATATAATGCAGCAAGAGAGCTTATGCATAATCTCGGTATGGATGACGCAATATTACCGCAGGAAGATGAAATCAAGCTGTGGGGAAATTTTTAAGAGGTGTTTAAAATGTATAAAGTCGGCGTAGATTTAGGCGGAACCAATATAGCAGTCGGTGTCATTAATGACAAGTACGAAATAATCGGTAGGGGTAAGGCAAAGACCAACGTGCCCAGACCTGCAAAGGAAATTTTTGACGATATCATCAAGTGTATACATATGGCAATTGAAGATGCGGGAGTTTCAGTGAGTGAAATTGAATCTGTGGGCATAGGTACTCCCGGCTCCGTTGATAAAAATAATGGAGTTATCATGTATGCAAACAACCTTGATTTTTATAATGTTCCTGCTGTAGATTATATCAAGGAGCAGCTTCCTGATGTTAAGGTATATATTGAAAACGACGCTAATGCAGCGGCACTCGGTGAGGCTCTCGCAGGTTGTGGTAAGGGAAAAAAGAGCTTTATTGCAATCACTCTCGGAACAGGCGTAGGCAGCGGTATCGTTATTGACGGCAAGCTTCTTACGGGCTGTAACGATGCAGGCGGTGAGCTTGGTCATATGTCAATCAAGTTTGACGGTGAAAAGTGTAATTGCGGCAGAGTAGGTTGTTGGGAAAGATATGCATCGGCAACTGCACTTGTCAACCAGACAAAGGCTGCTATGCTTGAGCATAAAGACAGCAAGATGTGGGAGCTCTGTGACGGTGATATCGAAAAGGCAGGCGGCAGAACCGCATTTGACGGTATGAGAGCAGGGGATAAATACGCAAAGGAAGTATGCGATAACTATATTTATTACATCGCTGTCGGTACAGCAAATGTTGTCAATGCGTTCCAGCCTGATATGCTTTGCTTTGGCGGTGGTATCTGTAATGAAGGAGACACTCTTTTAAAGCCGATTGAAAAGCATGTTGAAAAAATGCGTTATTCCAAGGACCATGAAATCCAGACTGTTCTTTGCAGAGCTACACTTGGCAACGATGCAGGTATTATCGGTGCTGCATTGGTTGAATATTAATCGGAGGTTTTACCTTGACTGAACTGCTTGAAATACTAAAAAAACAGAATATTTCTTATACCGAAAATGAGCCTATGAGAAATCATACCTCATTTAAAACCGGTGGTAATGCAGCTGTTTTTATAACTCCTGTTGACGAAAATGAGCTGTCTGCGGTTCTCAGAACCTGCGACAGTATGGGTGTCATTCCCTTTATCTTCGGTAATGGTAGCAATCTTCTTATAAGTGATGAAGGAATATCAGACCGACCTGTTATCCATATCGGAAAGGGTTTTGATTATATAAAGGAAGTTGATGAAACAACCCTTGAAATAGGCGCAGGAGCTAATCTTACAACCGTTTGTAAAACAATACTTTCAAAAAATCTTACGGGTATGGAGTTTGCATATGGAATCCCCGGCTCTATGGGAGGCGCTGCATATATGAATGCAGGTGCTTACGGCGGAGAAATGAAGGATGTTATCATAAGATGCAATCATCTTGATATGAAAGGCAATAAGGGCTTTTTTGTATCGGAAGAGCTTGACTTATCTTACAGACACAGTATTTATTCAAACGGCGGATATGTGATTACGTCCGTTGTTCTAAAGCTTGATAAGGGTGAATTCAAGGAAATTGAAGCAAAAATGAAGGAGCTTATCGGCAGACGTAAGGATAAACAACCTCTTGAATATCCGAGCGCAGGAAGTGTTTTTAAACGTCCTGAGGGATATTTCGCAGGAGCTCTTATAGAGCAGAGTAATCTCAAGGGTAAAAGAATCGGCGGAGCAATGGTCAGCGAAAAGCATGCAGGCTTTATTATTAACTATGATAATGCAACAACCGATGATGTTGTTAGCCTGATAGAATTCTGTCAGAAAACAGTGAAAGAAAACTTTGGTGTTGACCTTGAACCCGAGATTCGGATTATCAGATAATTTTCAGGAGGGCATAAGATGTCTTTTTCGTCAAACATAAAGGATGAACTGATAAAAATTGAAAATATGCCCGACTGTTGTGTACATGCGATGGCTTACGGGATGCTTCTTTTCGGAAGGAGCTTCAACTCGGGCTCTGTCTCAATGATGACAGACAACAAAAACGTTGCAATGAAGTATATGGATGTTACGGAGAAGGCGAGCGGTATTCTGCCGAATTGCTCTGTGTCTGAGGCAGGAAAGTATACACTTGAAATCAGTGCCCATGAGGATATCCGCAAGGTTTTGTCTGATTTTTCAATGAGCGGTAAGGAGCGTACGCTCAGAATTGACCGAGGTAATTTGTTGAACGAAACAACCTATGAGGGCGAAAGCCTGAGCTGCTGTGACGGTGCTTTTCTGAGAGGAGCGTTTCTCTCTTGCGGAACTGCAAGTGATCCGAATAAGAACTACCATATCGAGTTTGTTGTACCGTTTAAAACCCTCAGCATGGATCTTCTCAAGATGCTTACAGATTACGGCCTTAAAGCAAAGCATATGGTCAGAAGGTACGTGAATGTAATTTACATTAAAGACAGTGAGAGCATTGAGGATTTGCTCACAATTATGGGTGCATATAACTGTTCTATGGAAATAATGAACATAAAGATTTATAAGGATGTCAGAAATCTCACAAACCGTAGGAATAATTTTGAAAACGCAAACTTTTCAAAAACGGTTAATGCCGCATACGATCAGCGAAGTGCAATTCTGTTTCTTGAGGAAAAGGGAATTATTCCGACCCTTGAATCTGACCTCAGAGAGCTTGCAGAATTACGTATTGATAATCCCGAGGCAAGTCTCAGAGAGCTTGGTGAGCTTTGCAGTGTAAAACTGAGCCGTTCTGCTGTCAATTACCGACTTCAGAGGCTTGTTGCGATAAGCGACAATATCAGAAACAGTGAGAAAGAAGATAAAGCGGAGGCAAAAGATTGAATAAAAGCTACTTTGTTCCGGAAGCGGAGCTTGAAAAACAAAATGAATATACAGAGCTTGTAAGTACCGTACTCGGTTCAAGGTTTAAGGATGTTAAACCGAAGGCATTTGTACACACTTACGGTTGCCAGGGAAATGTTTCAGACGGTGAAAAGCTTAAGGGCATGCTCGAAAAAATGGGCTATGATTTTACAGAAGAGCTTGATGAGGCTGATTTTATCCTTTATAATACCTGCGCAATACGTGAGCATGCAGAGGACAGAGTTTTCGGTAATGTTGGTGCGCTCAAGCAGCTGAAAAGGTCGAAGCCTGACCTTATTATCGGTCTGTGCGGATGTATGACACAGCAAAAACACATTGCAGAAAAGTTTTATAAAAGCTATCCTTTTGTTGACCTGCTTTTCGGTACACACGTTTCCCACCGGTTTCCTGAGTTTGTATATAAGTGCCTTTGTTCAGGCAAGAGGGTATTTGACACAACCGAAAGCGACGGAAATATTGCTGAAGGCATACCGGTGCGACGCGACGGTAGCTTCAGAGCGTGGATACCTATTATGTACGGATGCAACAATTTCTGCTCATACTGTATAGTGCCCTATGTCAGAGGCAGAGAAAGAAGTAGAAAATTTGAAGATATTATTGCCGAGGTAAAGGATGTAGTATCCCGAGGATATAAGGAAATTACACTTCTCGGTCAGAATGTTAATTCTTACAACAGAGATGAATCACCTGAGCTGAGGTTTCCTGCTCTTCTGAGAGCAATAAACGAAATTGAAGGAGATTTTATCATCCGTTTTATGACATCTCATCCGAAGGACTGTACTTTTGAACTTCTTGATGCGATGTCAGAGTGTGATAAGGTAGCAAAGCATCTGCATCTGCCCTTCCAATCGGGTAACGATAGAGTGCTTAAAGAGATGAACCGTCATTATGACAGGGAAAAATATCTTCAGCTTATCGACTATGCATACGAAAGAATGCCTGAGCTTTCAATAACAAGTGACGTTATTGTCGGTTTTCCCGGTGAGACATATGAAGAATTTAAGGATACATTATCTCTTGTTGAACGTGTAAAGTATACTTCACTGTTTACTTTCATTTTTTCACCCAGAAAGGGTACCAAGGCATATGATATGGAAGACCCGGTATCCAGAGAAGAGAAGGGTAAATGGTTTAAGGAGCTTACTGATCTTCAGGAAAAAATTGCGGGTATCCGCACAGCCTCCATGAAGGGCAAGGTGTATAAGGTTCTTGTTGAAGGTAAAAGCAAGACCGAGGGGATGCTTTCCGGCAGAACCCAAGGTAATGTTATTATAGAATTTATCGGCGATGAAAATCTCATCGGTAACTTCGCTTATGTAAAGGTAACCAATCCCAGAACGTGGGTTGTTTACGGAGAAACAGTATAATTTTACTCTTATGAGTAGCTATTATAAATAATTTTAAGGAGTAGATACAATGGACATTATTAAACTCACACGTGAACTCGGTGCTGCAATTCAGCAGGACGAACGCTATCTTGCATTCACTAAGGCAAGAGAAGAAAATGAAAAGGACACTGAACTCAATGAGCTTATGGGTCAGATTCAGATGGTTCAGATGAATTATCAGCTTGAAGCAGGCAAGGAAGAGCCCGATTCAGCAAAAATGCAGGCTTTTGAGGAAGAGTTCAACACTCTTTACACTAAGTTTATGGCAAACGGCAAGATGCAGGCTTACGATGCAGCAAGAACTGAGGTTGACGAAATGATGAATTATATTATGCAGATTCTCAGCCTTTGTGTTAACGGTGCAGATCCCGCAACCTGTGAGCCTGAAAAGCACGATCACGAGTGCGGCGGCTCATGCTCATCCTGCAGCGGCTGTCACTAATATCTTTTTGAAAGAAAGATAAAATCAAGGAATTATATCAGGAGGAAAGCAGTATGTCTGAGATGACACCTATGATGCTTCAATATTTTGAAATTAAAAAGGAATATCCGGATACGATACTGTTTTTCCGCCTGGGTGATTTCTATGAAATGTTTTTTGATGACGCTAAGCTTGCTTCATCAGTGCTTGAGCTTACGCTGACGGGCAGAGCCTGTGGAAACGGCGAAAAAGCTCCTATGTGCGGAGTACCGTTTCACTCGGCAGATAATTATATAGCAAGACTCGTTTCAAATGGATACAAGGTTGCTATTTGTGAACAGGTTGAAGACCCTGCAACCGCAAAAGGACTTGTTAAGCGAGATGTTATCAGAATAATAACCAAAGGCTCAATAATCGAAAACAATATGCTTGACGAAGGCAAAAACAATTATCTGACTTCTATTTACTACGATAAAGACGGTGCAGGTATATGTTTTGCGGATGTATCAACGGGCGCAGTAAATCTTACCGCGTTTTCTGCCCAGGATAAAATCCAGGCGGCAATTATAAACGAGCTCGGAGTATTTAACCCGAGTGAAATAATCCTTAATCTTTATTGTGCAAAGGATAAGCAGATTTCCGAATTCATCAATTCCAAAATGTCGGCAAGCTGTGAGGTTCCTGCTGATGATTACTTCATATTTGAAACTTGCCTTGAGGACTGTAACGAGCACTTCGGTGTCGAAAAAATGAAAAGTTATGGTCTCGCAAGCACACCTCATGCAATCATCGCTCTCGGTGTTGCAATCAGATATCTTAAAAACGTACAGAAAAATAACCTTGATAATATCAGGGATGTGAATATATATGCTGACAGTCAGTATATGAAAATCAGCTACTCAACAAAGCGTGACCTTGAAGTAACGGAAACTATGAGAAGCCGTGAAAAGAAAGGATCACTTCTTTGGGTGCTTGACAAAACAAAAACTTCTATGGGCAAGCGTTTGATAAGGTCATGGCTTGAAAAACCGCTTGTCAACTATACAATGATCACAAAACGACACAATGCCGTTGCAGAGCTTTATGATGACAGCATTAGACTTTCCGAGCTTACTCAGTCACTCAGCGGCATATATGATATTGAGCGTCTTCTTACAAGAGTTGTTTATGAATCAGCAAATGCAAGAGATCTCAACAGCTTAAAACAGACAATCAGCAAGCTTCCCGAAATAAAGGCACTCCTTGCTGACTCCGGCAGTGCATATCTTAAGCAGCAGTACATATCCCTTGATCTGCTCGAGGATATTTATTCGCTTATTGACGCTGCAATTAAGGAGGATGCTCCGTTCAGTATCAGGGAAGGTGAATTGATAAATGACGGCTTCAACAGTGAGCTGGATACCTTAAGAGATATTCAGAATAACGGTAAAAAGTATATTGCTGAAATTGAAGCCAGAGAAAAAGAGAAAACAGGTATACCTAAGCTAAAAATAAGCTACAACCGTGTTTTCGGTTATTATATTGAGGTAACAAACTCATATAAGACTCTTGTACCTGAGGAATATATCAGAAAGCAGACGCTCGCAAACTGCGAAAGGTATATAACACAGGAGCTTAAGGAGCTTGAAAGTAAGGTTCTTGGTGCTCAGGAGAGAATTGTCAAGATTGAATATGAAATATTCTGTCAGATAAGAAAGAGTATTGCTGAGGAATTCAACCGTATTCAGTCAACTGCGCAGGCAATTGCTGTTACTGACGTGCTTTGCTCTCTCGCAAATGTTGCAGTTAACAACAACTATGTTTGTCCCACAATTGTTGAAGGTGATATAATCGATATAACCGACGGCAGACATCCTGTTGTTGAGGCAATGCTTGGCGATATGCCTTTTGTACCTAACGATACAAAGCTCGATTGCGGCGAAAACCGCTGTGCGATAATCACAGGACCGAATATGGCCGGTAAATCAACTTATATGCGTCAGGTTGCTCTTATCTGTCTGATGGCACAGATCGGTTCATTTGTACCTGCGAAGAGGGCGGTTCTTTCCGTGGTGGACAGTATTTTTACACGTGTCGGTGCATCTGATGACCTTGCAACGGGTCAGTCAACCTTTATGGTTGAAATGAACGAGGTTTCTACCATTATAAAGAATGCGAGAAAGCACTCCCTTATAATTCTTGACGAGGTAGGAAGAGGTACATCTACGTTTGACGGTATGAGTATTGCCCGTGCGGTGCTCGAATACATTGTAGATAAGAAAAAGATTGGTGCTAAAACTCTGTTTTCAACCCACTATCATGAGCTCACCGAGCTTGAAAAACAGCTTGAGGGTGTAAAAAATTACAATATCTCCGTAAAGAAGAGGGGAGACACAATAACCTTCCTTCGCCGTATTGTCAGAGGCTGTGCTGACGGCAGCTACGGTCTTGAGGTTGCAAAGCTTGCCGGAATACCAAATTCAGTAGTTTCACGTGCAAGGCTCATCCTCACAGAGCTTGAGAAAAACACTCCCGACAGTCGTGCTGTAATGAATTCGGTAGAAATTCCTGAGGAAGATGAGCTTCAGATTTCATTGCAGTCAACTGTGGATGATGAGCTTATTGATTCTATTAAAAATATTGATGTAAACACACTTACGCCTCTTGAAGCTCTGACAACCCTTCACGAGCTTGTAAAACGTGCCAGAGGCGAATAATTTAAAGGATGTGATGACTTTATGGCAAAAATCAATATACTTCCGAAACACATAGCTGAATTGATAGCAGCCGGTGAAGTTGTCGAAAGGCCGGCCTCCGTTGTTAAAGAGTTAATGGAAAATTCCATAGATGCAGGCGCTACCGCAATAACTCTCGAAATAAAAAACGGCGGCGTAACATATATAAGGATTACCGATAACGGTTGCGGCATTGACCGTGAGGATGTGCCGAATGCATTTATTAGTCATGCCACAAGTAAAATCAGTGATGAAAACGATCTGAATTCAATTTTTACACTTGGCTTCAGGGGGGAAGCTCTTGCTTCAATTGCTGCTGTTTCAAGAACTGAAATTCTGACAAAGAGCCGTAATCAGGATAGCGGTACGGCCTACGCAGTCAGTGGAGGCACACAGGTTAAATTTGAGCCTGCAGGCTGTCCTGACGGTACAACAATAATTGTAAGGGATTTGTTTTACAATACCCCTGCACGTATGAAGTTTCTGAAGAAGGATGTTTCCGAGGCTAATGCGGTCGCAGAGGTTGTTGACAGAATAGCTCTTTCACACCCTGAAATAAGCATCAGATTTATCCGTGAGGGTAAGCAGGCACTTATCACTCCCGGTGACGGCAAGCTGATTTCTGCTATTTACTCAGTTTTCGGCAAGGTTTTTGCAGACTCGTTACTGACCGTTAATTATGAACTCGACGGTATAAAAATAGAAGGCTATACATGCAAGCCGCACGCTGCAAGACCATCCCGCTCAATGCAGTATATTTACCTTAATAACAGATATATCAAGTCACGTTCTTGTGTGGCTTCAATGGAAAATGCCTACAAAAACTCAGTTATGGTGGGCAAATTTCCGAGCTGTGTTCTTAATATTACGGTACCGCCTCATACAGTTGATGTAAACGTACATCCAGCAAAAACTGAGGTGCGCTTCAGTGATGAAAGAAGAGTTTCATCGGCAGTTTATTATGGAGTAAAGAGTGCAATTGAAGAGCTTGATAAGGCTCCTCAGGTTGATCTTTCAAGACTTAATAAGCTAACTCAGAAGGCTATGCCTGAAAGTGTTCAGATTACAATGCAGGAGGTAAGCCAGCCGTCGCAGGCTCCTGCAGCAACGCTTAAGCAGCCTGTAAAAATTGAGCCTAAAGCTAAGAACTATACTAAAAATTCTCCCCGTGACTTCTGGAATAAAATGACCTCATCCGAGTTTCAGAGTACTGTATCTCAGCCGGAGGCAGAAAATCCCTTCCGCAGTGAGCAAAGTGAGCCTGACCTTTTAAGCTCCTTTAAAAAGAGACAGAAGGATACTCCTAAAGTTGAGGAAACAGTTACTCTTCCTTCGGCAACTGTAAAAGAGGAAAAGCCATCGCATACGGCAGAGGTAAAAGCAGCGAAGCCGATTGCAATTACTCCCGAGCCAGACAGAAAACAAGAGGTCGAAAAAAAGGTTGAATTCAACGCTGTAAAAGAAAAGGATCTTCCGCCAAAGCCGCTCAGGCTTCTGGGCGAAGCCTTCAAAACATATATAATCTGTGAGTATGACGGTAAGCTTTGCCTTATCGATAAGCATGCTGCTCACGAAAGAATAATATACAACAAAATGAAGAAGAATGCCGCTGAAAATCAGGCGTCGCAGGTTCTTCTTGCTCCGGTTACGGTTACGCTCAGCAAGCTCGAATACGATACTGTTATATCAAATCTTGAAATGTTTGCAAAGGCCGGCTTTCTCGTTGAGGATTTCGGCTCAGGTGTTGTTATTGTACGTGAAACACCGATGCTTATTTCTGCAGACGAATCAGAGGATATAGTAATTGAAATAGCCAGGTATCTTTGCGAAAGCCGCACCGATACAGAGCCTGAGAAAATTGACCGTGTGTATCATACAGCAGCTTGTAAGGCAGCAATCAAGGCCGGCTTTAAAAACTCAACTGCTGAAATGAAAGCACTCGCTGAGCAGGTACTTTATGATGATAATGTTCGTTACTGTCCCCACGGAAGACCTGTTCTGATAGAATTGAGTAAATACGAGCTCGAAAAACAGTTCGGACGTATTCAGTAATATGGAGAATTTTATGCAAAAACCTTTTATACCGATTATTGCAGGACCTACCGCATCGGGAAAAACATCTCTTTCAATTGAACTCGCCAAGAGGTTTGACGGTGAGATTGTGTCGGCAGACTCAATGCAGATATATAAAACGATGGATATTGCCACAGCGAAGCCTGATGCAGATGAAATGCAAGGAATACCTCATCATCTGATTGATGTAATATCACCTTATGATGCATTTTCCGTTGCGCAGTATAAGTCTCTTGCAATTCGTGCAATTGAGGATATTCTCAGCAGAGGAAAGCTTCCGATTGTTGTCGGAGGTACGGGACTGTATATTGATACACTTATAAATAATACGGAATTTCTGGATTACGAAAAGAGTTCCATCAGAAGTACTCTTGAAGAGAGAAATGATAAAGAGGGTACTTTAAGCTTATGGAATGAGCTCAAAGGTATTGACCCGATTACTGCTGAAAAGCTGCATGTAAACGATGTGAAACGTATAGTCCGTGCCCTTGAGGTTTATTACTCAACAGGAAAAACCATAAGCCTTCAGCGAGAGTTATCTCATGTCAATGAAAGTCCCTATGATTGGTGTCTTATCGGACTTAACGCAAACAACAGACAGTATCTTTATGACAGAATGAATTTCAGAGTTGATATAATGCTTGAAAACGGTCTGATTGAGGAAGCAAGGGATTTCTTTTTATCTGATTACTCAAAAACCGCAGTTCAGGCTATCGGATATAAAGAGCTTAAACCATATTTTGACGGTGAAAAAACTCTCGATGATGCTGTTGAAAAGTTAAAAATGGAAACACGACGCTATGCCAAAAGACAGCTCACATGGTTCAGAAGGTACAAGGAAATCAATTGGTTTATGATCGATACTTTGAATCAAGATGATCTGGTTAATGAAGTAGCGCGTCTTATTGAAGATAACAGGAGATAATTATGAAATCTGACAAAGAAAAGAAAGCCGCAGTCGGTATACTGATTTTTGTTGCTGTAACACTTGTTTTATATGTTGTTCAGTTTTTCTACTTTGATAAAACCGGAATAACTGAAACGGAATATGTTCTCAGCTATATCCAGGAGGATATAATTGAGGTTGACGGCTTTGCAGTCAGAGATGAGTACAGTGAGGAAAACGGAGCAAACAAGCTTATTCTTTATAAGGACAGCAACAAGGTGTATGTACCGATTATAAACGACAGCGAAGGTGTAGCAATCAATGATACTATTGCTGTTGCCTTCAATACAAGCGATCAGGCTGATGCGTATATGAGAATTGAGGATCTCATGAAGAGAAAGAATGAGCTTACTGAACTAAAAAGTCAGGAAGAGCTGGGTAAGGGAAGTCTGTCGTATCTTAATTCAAAGATATATAAAAATGTAATTGATTATGTGTCTCTGATTTCTGACGGTGAATTTCTGTCTCTTAAGGATAAAGCTGACATTTTTTGTTCAAGCGTTACATCCAAACAGGTTGCAATGGGATATACCTACGATTTCAGTGGTCTTATCACGGATTGTGAGAATACCATCTCCTCACTTGAAGCGACCATAGAGGGTAAGGAATATGTAATGTCACCGTGTGCGGGATATTTTGTCAGTAGCGTTGACGGGTACGAGCCTCTGATTTCATACAGTGAGATAAAGCAGGGCGATATAGAACCCGGTACGGTTTCAAAGCTGTACGGCGCTTCTCCTGAAAACACAGGAAGTGCTTTCGGAAAAATAATAACGCAGCACGTATGGTATATGCTTACCGATATCTCAATTGAAAAGGCTGCAGAAATAAAAGAAGGTAAAACCGTTTTTGTTGATTTTCCTGAAAGAGGAATATCTGATGTTCCTATGACGGTATATGATGTTTCCGACGTAAGCAACGGAATTATAACTGTAACGCTTAAATGTAAATATCTTAATGAGGACCTTGCTGTTCTGAGAAAAGAGAAGGTTGCAATCACTGTAGCTGAATACAAGGGCTTTAAAATCAGCAATGAAGCCCTTGTCAAAAATTCTGAGGGCCTCGATGGTGTATATGTCCGTGCGGGTAATATTGCTCTGTTTACTCCGATAACTATTGTTTATTACGGAGATAATTATGTTGTAGCTCAGAATTATGTGGCATATACCACAGACGAAAACGGAAATACGATAGTTGACAGTGATAAAACCGCATCATACCGCAAGCTGAAGGTGTATGACAGTATTATTGTGAAAGGAACTAATGTTGAAGATGGAAAAGTTATCGGTTGAAGAACGTTTTTCTGATATAGATTATAATATTTCACGCATTAAAGAGAGGATTGCTGAAGCTGCATTTAAATCCGGCAAAAATGAAAATGATGTACGTCTTATGGCGGTAACAAAGACGGTTGAGCCTGTTTTTATTAACAGAGCAATCAGCAACGGTATTGACCTTATCGGTGAAAATAAGGTTCAGGAGTTTCTCGGTAAAAAAGATTTTCTCAATCTTTCGGAATGCGAAGCACATCTCATAGGACACCTTCAGACAAATAAGGTTAAACAGATAGTCGGTCGGGTTTCGATGATTCAGTCTGTTGATAGTGTGAAGCTTGCATCCGAAATTTCAAAGCGAAGTGAGGCTGCGGGTATTGTTTCTTCCTGTCTTCTTGAAGTCAACATCGGTGATGAAGCAAGCAAAAGCGGAGTGAGCTTCGAAGAAATATACGAATTGGTGCATGAAATTTCATACCTGAAGGGTATAAAAATCAACGGACTTATGACAATTCCACCTATTTGTGAGGATTTGAAGCTGGTGGACAAATATTTTTCAAAAATGCACAGTTTATTTATTGACATAAGGGACAAAAAGTTAGATAATGTAAATATGAATATATTATCTATGGGCATGTCATCGGATTATGAAAGAGCAATTCTGAACGGCTCAACACTTGTAAGAGTTGGTACGGCTCTTTTCGGACATAGAATTTATTAATTAAGGAGTGTTTATATAATGGGCTTTGTTAAAAATTTCAAGGACAAAATCAACGAGCATTTTGTCAGCAACGATTATGATGAATACGAGTCAGAGATAGCAGAAGAGGAATACGACGATTCTGTTGACGGCGGTGACTCAAGCATATACGATTCTGAACCTGAAAGCAACTATGCTTTTAATCCTCAGTCCGGTATAAACGTACCTGAGTACGCTTTTGAACCTAAGACGGCACCAAAGAAAAAAGCGGAGGCTCCTCAGCCTGCTACAAAAAGCGGAAACGGAGCAAATATTTATAATTTCAGCAACAACCGTCCTGCAAACAAGTTTAAGCTTAACTCCATTCTTTTACGTGATATTTACGATGCAAAGAATGTTGCTGCACTTATGATGGAAAAGGATACAATAGTTGTCGTTAATCTTTCCTATCTGTCTGATGAGCAGAAAGTGAGAGCAATGGATTTCCTTGACGGTGCAAAGTTTGTTACCAAGTCGGTATTTGTCAGATTTGCAGAAAACATTTGCGCTTTTGTTCCTGAAAGTGTTGAGCTTTTCGGCGATTTCTTCAGTCAGGTTGATCTTGATTCGTTCAATAAATAATAGATGTAAAAAACAGGGGGATATTCTTATGATGACACCACTTCAGATCAGTACTCAGCGTTTTGTACCTAACGGAAAGGGCGGATACAGATCATCTGATGTTGACGCCTTTGTGCAGAAGGTATATAAAAATTATTCCAAGCTTTACAACGATAATATTGCTCTCAATGAAAAGCTTGAGGCGGTTTCTCCTGCAGTTGAAGAGTATAATAAAAGTAAGGCTGCAATAGCAAATGCACTCATCAGTGCACAGACTATCGCTGAAACAAAGCTCGCTCAGGCAGAGGATGAGGTAAAAATTATCCTTGAAGCAGCTAATAAAAATGCAGATGCAATTGTTTCTGCAAAAAAAGAAGAAGCAGAGAAGTACTATATCGAAAAGACCAAGGATGCTGATATCAGACTCAGAGAGCTCGAGTATGCTTTTTCACGTCTTCAGAAGGAAGCAGATGACTATCGTGATGAGTATCTCGCAAAGGTTAACGCTCAGGTTGACTCTTTAATCGCTTCAGCAAATGAAAAAGCTGCATCGATTGTTGCTCAGGCTTACAATGACGCCAGAACTGCAAGAGAAAAGGCTGATGAGGTTGTTGCTACCGCTAACAGACAGCTTGATGTTCTTAAGGCTGAAACTGCAAAGGTTAAGAGTGAGCTTTCAGCACTTATTCTTGTTGCTGACTCAGCAGTTAAATCAATAAGAGATTATGAGCTCGTTCAGGATGATTCAGAAATAATTACTTCTGAACCTACAGTCGAAATAAAGAAATCTGACCTTGATCAGTTCAATTTAGAATTCAGATATGAGCCTGTAGCTTTTGAGGAAAAGGTTACTCCGGAATTGCTTCCCGAAGAAGCAGAGGTAGCAGTTGAGCCGGAAGAGGAGACAGAGGAAGAGGTTGTTGTAAGTCTTCTCGATGAGAACGGTGAAGAGAGCTCTGAAATGGTAGATTTATTCTCTCACTCATCCGAGTCAAAAAAACAGGTTGCAGAAATGCCTGATGTAACATCATATCTTTCCAAGATATTTGATTCTGAATCCGAGGAAGACGATGATAATTTTGGTTTTGACGACCTTATCTCTGAATCGGGGAAATTCTGATTTGGTTTCAGTGAGGTTATAAATTGATAAAATTCAGCAAAAGTAAGCTTAAAAATTTTTCTGTGTCGATGGTTGTTATTGCACTTCTTGTTGCTGCTGATCAGATTATAAAATACTATGTGGAACTTTACCTGAAGCCCATTTCAGTCAAGGACTTTATTCCGGGCTTTATACAGTTGCACTATCACAGAAATGACGGAGCTATGATGGGCTTTCTCGAGGGTAAAACAGTCACTGTAACTATACTTGCTGTTGTTTGTATGGTGGTACTGATATTACTTATGTTTACAAATGTTATCAACTCCAAATTTGAATACATTTGTTTCGTGATGATTGCCTCGGGTGGCGTCGGTAATATCATCGACAGGGTATTCAGAGGCTATGTAGTCGATTATATTGAATATCTCTTTATTGATTTCTACATTTTTAATTTTGCAGACTGTCTGATTACGGTTGGTGCATTTCTGATTATTATATATCAGATTGTCGTTGAAAGTAAAGCAAAGAAAGGGCAAGGCTGATATGGTTTGTGCACATATTTTTACCGTTACGGCAGAGCAGGCAGGCGAGAGAATTGATAAATTTATTTCGACAAACTGCGAAATAAATTCACGTTCCGCAGTGCAGAAGCTTCTTGATGACGGACAGGTCAGCGTATGCGGAAAAACCGTTGGAAAAAACTATAAAATCAAAAACGGCGACAAAATATCACTTGTAATACCTGAGCCGAGAGAGCTTGAGGTTTTGGCCGAGGATATTCCGCTTGATGTGCGTTATGAAGATGATGATTTACTTGTTGTCAATAAGCCGAAGGGAATGGTTGTCCATCCGGCTGCAGGAAATTATGACGGTACTCTCGTAAATGCGCTTCTGCATCACTGCAAAGGCAGCCTTTCGGGAATAAATGGTGTAATCCGTCCCGGTATTGTCCATCGTATAGACAAGGATACCAGCGGGCTTCTTATTGTTGCCAAAAACGATTTTGCACATATTTCACTTGCAGAGCAGATCAAAGCCCATTCATTTACCCGTGAGTATCAGAGTGTTGTTTACGGAAAGATGAAGTGTGATAACGGTACTGTTGACGCACCGATCGGAAGACATCCCGTCGACCGCAAGAAAATGACGGTTACAACTAAAAATTCAAAGTATGCAATCACTCACTATGAGGTAATCGAGCAGTTTAAAAACTTCTCTCATCTCAGATTAAAGCTTGAAACAGGCAGAACCCACCAGATAAGAGTTCATATGTCTTATATAGGTCATCCGGTTGCAGGTGACCCTGTTTACGGACCGAAGAATGTTATAGGATATCTCGGCGGACAGTGTCTGCACGCAGGAAAAATCGGATTTAAGCATCCGAGAAACGGTAAATATATCGAAATTGAAAGCGAACTACCTGATTATTTTACCGATTTCCTCAGGAGGATAAAAAATGACAACAAATAATAAATCTCTTTCTCACTGGCTTCTCGCTTCTGACATCGATGGAACGATCAATGATAAAAAGAGAAGACTTGTAAAGAGAAACTATGATGCAATACACAGATTTATCAATGACTATTCGGGTAATTTTACTCTTGCCTCGGGCAGATCTCCCGACTCAATGCGTAAGCATTTCAAGAGACTTGACATCCCCGACGGAAAAGCAATAGTTATAAACGGTGCAGGTATTTATGACTTTGCTCAGGAAAAGATGATATGGAAGGACCCGCTTAATGATAAATGTATTGATTTTATCAGAAAGACTGCAAAGAAATACCCGACGATATCATTTCAGGTAATTTCCGAAAAGGTCGTATATATTTTCAGACCTACTGTTTCATCAAGGCTTCTTGCGATTAATGCAAGATACCCGATAAAGTTTTTTTACTCATTTGAGGCTATTCCGAAGGAAAACTGGTACAAAGTTATCTTCACCGGACTTCCGCCGGCTCTCAAGGCGGTACACAGATATATCGCCGGAATGTCTGATACAACAGATAACCTTATGTTTTCCTCTGCATGGAGCTATGAGGTTGTTAATGAGGATACCAACAAAGGTAAGGCAGTTCTTAAACTTGCGGAAATTTTAGGTATTGATAAGGAGAATACTGCCGCAATCGGAGATTATTTCAACGATTATGAAATGCTTAAAAACGTCGGCTTTCCTGCTTGCTGCGGTCAGGCTCCGAAAGAAATGAAAAAAATATCAAAGCTTGTAACCTGCCACTGTAATAACGGTGCTGTTGCAGACTTGATAGAATATATGATTAAAAATTTTACAAAATAAATCAAGGAGGACATCATGGAAGAAAACAAAAAACTTGAATTGAAAAAGATGGCGGTCAATGTGCGTAAAGGTGTAATTGAAGGTACCTTTAATGCAAAATCCGGCCATCCCGGAGGATCACTTTCAATAGCAGATATCGTAACTTATCTCTATTTTTCAAAAATGAACGTTGATCCTGCTAACCCCGATGATGAAAACCGTGACAGATTCGTGCTTTCGAAGGGTCACACAGCTCCGGCTCTTTATGCCGCTCTTGCACACAGAGGATTTTTCCCTATTGAGCTTATCAAAACTCTCAGAAAGCCCGATTCAATTCTTCAGGGTCACCCCAGCATGAGATATACTCCCGGTGTTGATATGAGTACCGGCTCTCTTGGTCAGGGCATATCTGTTGCTTGCGGTATGGCACTTGCAGGTAAACTCAAGGGTAAGGATTACAAAGTATATACAATCCTTGGTGACGGTGAAATCGAAGAAGGTCAGGTGTGGGAGGCTGCTATGTTTGCAGGTAACCGCCAGCTTGACAATCTTGTTGCAGTTGTTGACTATAACAACCTTCAGATAGACGGTTCACTCGATGAGGTTAACTCACCTTATCCCATCAAGGAGAAGTTTGAAGCATTCAATTGGAACGTAATCGAAATTAACGGACATTGCTTCTGTGAAATTGAAGATGCATTCAATAAGGCTGACGAATGCAAAGGCAAGCCCACATGTATTATTTCAAAATCAGTTAAGGGCAAGGGTGTTTCATTTATGGAAGATAAGTGCGATTGGCACGGCTCTGCACCTAATGCTGAGCAGTACGCAATTGCTATGGCCGAGCTTGATAAAGCAATGGCAGATCTGGAGGTGTAATTATGGCTGATGTAATTAAATGTGCGACAAGAGATGCTTACGGTGCTGCTTTGAAGGAGCTCGGCGCAAGAGACGATATTCTCGTACTCGATGCCGACCTTGCAAAAGCAACAAAGACAATTACATTCAAGAAGGAATATCCTGATAAGTTTATTGACTGCGGTATCGCTGAAGGCAATATGATGGGTATTGCAGCAGGACTTGCAACAACCGGATATACTGTTTTTGCATCATCATTTGCAATGTTTGCAGCAGGTAGAGCTTTTGAGCAGGTAAGAAACTCAATTGCTTATCCCAATATCAATGTTAAAATCGGCGCAACTCACGCAGGTATTTCTGTCGGTGAAGACGGCGCAAGCCATCAGTGCTGTGAGGATATAGCTCTTATGCGTTCTATCCCCAATATGGTTATCATTAACCCGGCTGATGATATTGAAGCAAAGCAGGCTGTTTTTGCTGCTGCTGAGCACGACGGCCCCGTATATATGAGATTCGGCAGACTTGCCGTACCTCGTATAAACGCTGAGGATTATAAGTTTGAGCTTGGCAAAGGCGTAATGCTTGAGGATGGTAAGGATGTTACTATTGTAGCAACAGGTCTTATGGTTAACGAAGCACTTATTGCTGCTGAAGCCCTCAAGGCTGACGGTATTGATGCAAGAGTTATCAATATTCATACAATTAAGCCTCTCGATAAGGATATTATCGTTAAAGCTGCAAAGGAAACAGGCGCTATTGTTACCGCCGAAGAACACAGTATTGTTGGCGGACTTGGCGGCGCAGTTGCTGAAGCTCTCTGTGAGGAATATCCCGTACCTGTTGTACGTCTCGGTGTAAATGACACATTCGGTAAATCAGGTCCGGCTCTTGAGCTTCTGAAGATTTACGGCCTTGATGCAGAGAATATTGCTGCTAAGGCAAAGAAAGCTATTTCATTAAAGAAATAAGTGTTTAAATAATTCTAAGGTAGGTATTCGTTATGAAAGAAATCACAAAAGATATGCTTATAGGTGACATCCTTGATAAAGAACCCGGCACAGCAGTGTTCTTCCTTGAAATGGGAATGCATTGTCTCGGCTGCCCCGCATCAAGAGGCGAGTCAGTTGAAGAGGCTTGTGCAGTACACGGTGTAAGCGTTGATGAACTTGTTGAGAAGATCAACGGTTATCTTGCTTCGAAATAAGTGTTAAATCGACCAAGAGCCACCGTTATTCAGGTGGCTCTGTTGTTTTAGAGGTAATTATGACAAATATAAAGCTTGATTCACGTCTGAGTGCAGTCGCTTCACTTGTAAGAAAAGGAAGCGTTGCCGCTGATATCGGTACTGATCACGGGTATCTTGTCTGTTGGCTCATACAAAAGGGGATAAGTTCCCGTGGCATTGCCGCTGACTTAAGAAAAGGTCCGCTTGAAAATGCAAAAAACACGGTGACGGAGTGCGGCCTTATTGGCAAGGTTGACTTATACCTTTCTGACGGACTTAAATCTCTGCCGCAAAACTGTGCGGATGACATTGTTATTGCAGGTATGGGCGGAATACTCATCGCTGATATAATTTCTCAGGCGGAGTGGTTAAGAAATAATAATATCCGCATTATTGCTCAGCCTATGACTCACGCTGAGATATTGAGAGAATTTTTTGTAAAAAACGGGTTCAGAATTATTGAAGAAAAAACCGCGACAGATTCAAAGCATTGTTACTGTGTAATGTGTGCGGAATTCTGCGGTGAAAAAATTAATTACAGTGACAGCTACTATTATCTTGGCGAGCTTTTGAAAAATGATGATATCATCACAAAAAAATACATAGAAAAAATGATTTTTACACTGAAAAAGAAGCAGGATGCATTAGAAAAAGCAGGAGTTTCTGAGTTTGATGCATTAAAAAAGCTTATTATAGAAATTGAAGCTAAGGTTTCGGAGGTATATTATGGTTAATGTCAGAGATGTATCCGATTATATAAATGAGTTTGCTCCTTATAATACAAAATGTGACTGGGATAACTGCGGAATTCTTGTAGGTGACGAAGATGCTGAGGTGAAAAAAATTGCCTTTACACTTGATCTGACAGAGGAAACACTTTCGAAAGCAGCTGAGTTTGGTGCAGATCTGATAATTACACATCATCCGGTTATTTTTAAACCTCAGTCAAGCTTTAAAAAAGGAAACCTTGCTTATGATGCTGCAATGAGCGGTATGAATATAATATCTGCACATACTTGCTTTGACTGTGCATCAGGCGGAATCAATGATGTTTTGTGTGAGATGTTAAATACAAATAACCCTATAGGTATACCGAGTAGTGAATGTGAGCTTCCTATGGGTAGAATCGGTGAAATCGTACCGATGTCACCGATGGAATTTTCATGTTTTGTCGCAGAGCGACTTAATACTGTATGCAGGGTATCTTACGGTAAAAATGATATCAGAAAGGTTGCAGTCTGCGGCGGTGCAGGAATGGATTTCTTTGATGAGGCTGTAAAAATGGGTGCAGATGCCTACGTTACAGGTGACGTCAGCCATCACCATTTTCTCAATGCTGCCGAAATTGGCGTAACACTTATTGCTGCTGGACATTTTGAAACAGAGTTTCCTGCGATGGCAAGACTGATGGACTTAATTTCAAACCGTTTTACTGACACGGAATGTTTAGTAATAAATCAGTCTAATCCTGTTAAATTTATTGGTTAAGGTGAGTTATGGCTTTAGATGGAATTTTTTTAAGAAAAGTAAGAAATGAGCTTATTTCTCAGGCGGTAGGTATGAGGGTTGACCGTGTGAATCAGCCTACAAAGGATGAGATCGTGCTTAACCTCAGAGGTAGAAACATCAATAGAAAGCTGTTATTCTGTGTTCGTGCAGACAGTGCGAGAGTGCACTTTACCGAGCATAATATTGATAATCCTCCTGTGCCTCCGATGTTTTGCATGCTTCTCAGAAAGCATCTTCAAGGCGCACTTATCAAGAATATCAGACAGCAGGAAACGGATAGAGTTATTTTTGTTGATTTTGATGCTGCAAATGAAATCGGTGACAGAGTTGAACTCTCATTATGCGTTGAAATAATGGGTAAGCATTCAAATCTAATATTGCTTTCCGGCAACACTATTCTTGATTCTATAAAAAGGATAGACCTTTTAACCTCCTCATTCAGACAAGTTCTTCCCGGACTTGACTATAAGCTTCCTCCGGCACAGGATAAGCTTTGCATAGAAACCACCGACACAGATGAGATAGTAGAAAGTATACTCAGAAATAAGGATAAATATCTGTCAACGGCTATAATGAATGTAATACAGGGTGTTTCACCCGTTGTAAGCCGTGAAATTGCTTCAAAAATAGCCTTAGAAGATGTTTTTGTGCGTGAACTTAACAATCTGACGGTTGAAGCTCTTAAGGCTCATATTGCCGAAATCAAGGATACTCTTAATGTCACCGAAAAAGTATATATGCTCACCGATGCTGACGGAAAGCCGAAGGACATT
>JAZULG010000027.1:0-13049 GCA_045603005.1 Acutalibacteraceae bacterium | reverse complement strand
AAAACACTTTATGACGGCGGTACGCTTTGCCTTAACGGTGCTCTGACGGATATGTATAAGAATTTTCTTATATTTGAGCCGACCATAATGAGAATAGTGCCTGCTATCTGCAAATCGATTCTCACTCGAATTAAAATTACTCACAGAAGAAATCCAGGTCTTACATACAGAGAGGCTGCAGAGCGTGTTGTCGGCAAGAATTTCCGCCGAATGATTGCCGGAAGTGCATTTTTAAGTAGTGCTGTTATTGATGAGTTTGAAAAATACGGAATAACTGCAAGGCAGGGCTACGGCATGAGTGAATGCAGTCCGAGAATTACAACCTCAGATTTTTCCGATGTCAATAAATATTCAAACGGCAGACTTATCGGTGTTGATGATGTAAGAGTTGTTGACGGAGAAATTCAGGTTAAGGGACCGTCAGTTATGCTTGGCTACTATAAAAAGCCCGAAATAACCGCAGAGACCTTCACTGAGGACGGGTATCTTCATACCGGTGACCTTGGCTTCATTGACGGTGATCATGTTTACCTTGTGGGCAGAAAGAAAAATCTTATTATTCTTTCAAACGGTGAAAACATTTCTCCCGAGGAGATAGAAAATAAATTTGCTGATGACGGTATCATAAAGGAAATAGTTGTTTTTGCTGAAAAGGACAGCATTATTGCGGAGATTTACCCGGATAATGAGCTGGCAGCAGCTATGGGTACCGCTGACATAGAAGCAGAAATCGGAAATGTAGTTGACAGAGTAAATACAGAGCTTCATTCAGACCGTCAGATTTCCGACTTCAGACTCAGAAGCATACCTTTTCCGAGAACATCAACAGGAAAAATCAAAAGAACAGAATTCTTTTTTGCAGGAGGTACAGCATGACCGAGATAAAACTTCCCTCAGGTGAAATTGTTAAGGCTTATCCGATAACATCCTCTCAGCAGATGATGTATCTTATGTCGCTGAAATACGGCTCAGGATACCCGGTCAATAATATCGGCTACGGATACTACTGGAAGGGTAAAATGGATAAAAAAGTGATGAAAGAAGCTATTTATGAGGCTATTTCACGCTGTGATACAATGCGCCTTCGTTTTGTAATGGGTAAGAAGCTCAGTCTTCATCAATATGTTACTGAAAAGAGCGAGCTCCACGTTGAAGAGTGGAATTATTCATATGCTACCGTTGATGAGGCTGAAAGGGAGCTTACCAAGTTTTCCAGAACAAATATTCCGATGTTTAACTGTGAAATTCACAGAATTGCTCTTGTTGATTTTGCAGACGGGTACAACGGCATATTTATGAGAATACATCATCTCGCAATGGATGCATATTCTCTGAAGGTTTTTGTGAACGATATTTTTGAAATCTACCGTCATAAGACAATGGGTACTGCATATCCGAAGCCTATGAAGCCTTATATTCCTGTGCTTGAAAAAGAGCTTGCATATGAGGGCTCAAAGGAGCATGAGGTCGATAAGAAATTCTGGTACGATTCTCTTGCGAAAACAGATGAGCCTATTTTTACCGATTATATGATCGATAATCGTCTTAAGGAACAGCAGAAAAAATATCCTTCCCATCGCTTTGCAGATATTCATTCGGGTCTTCCTGATGCAAATATGATAAGATTCGGACTTTCTGCCGAGGATAGTAACAAGCTTTTTGCACTTTGTGAAGCAAGAAATCTTTCTGTATTTGCGCTTGTATCAATGGGTATCAGAACAGGCCTTTCCTGCTTTAACGATAACCAGAAGGATGTATCCTTCAAAATGATTATCAACCGAAGGGGTACTATTGCCGAAAAGAAGTCAGGCGGTCTCAGAATCAACTTCCTTCCGATGAGAAGTATTATTAATGAAGACGAATGCTTTGTCGGTGCAGTTGAGAAAATTTCGGAGATTCAGAATGAAATGTACCTTCATTCTAAGCTTTCCTTCCTTGAAACGCTTAAGGAAAGACACAAATCTATGCCGAAGGATGCCAAGTTTGACTCAACCTATGACAGCTTCGGACTATCTTATCAGCCGCCGGTGAAGCTTACGGCAATCAATGACGAAATGGCTGAAACTGTCAGAAGCATCTGGTATAATAACGGTGCTACAATGATTCCGCTTTACACTACTGTCATGCATAGAGTAAGCGACGGCGGTCTTGATTTCATCTTTGAATACAGGCAGGAGCCTGAGGCAAAATATGATCTTACTCTTCTTTATTCAAAAATTACCAAGGCGCTCATTATCGGTGCAGAAAACCCTGACATCACTGTGGGTGAAATACTTGAAGAAATAAAATTAAGCGACGAAGAAAGGAACGGTAAACCCAAATGTGTACATACGAAGAAAAGCTTATCTCAATCCTTGAAAACTACGTGGAAGTTGACGAAATCAAGAGTGAAGACAGTTTTAAGTCTGATCTCGGCATGAGTTCCTTTGAGATTATGTGTCTTATATCCGATATTGCCGATGAGACAGGAATAACACTTAAAGCGGCGGATTTTGTAAAACATAAGACAGTCGGAAATATGGCTGAATACATAAACTCTCTTAAGTAATTTGAATTTATATATAAAAATCTGTCGGATTTTCCGACAGATTTTTTTACTGTATCAAAACAGGTTGAAGCTGTCTGCCGACAAGAGCTGCATCAATGGTGCTTTCAAGCTGTTCAAAATCACAGACAATTGAAGCGGGCTTCTTTTCGGGATTATCCTGCCTTAAGGGTATAAAATAGCAGTGCTTGTAATTGAGTAGCTCTCCGATGTTTTTTGCAGTAACTGATAGTGCATCATTCGTAGATATTCCGATTATAAGAGGCTTTTTGTTTCTGAGATGTGATTTTACAGCAAGCGTCACCGGAGTGTCATATATGCCGTTTTTCAGCTTTGAAAGTGTTGTTCCCGTGCAAGGTAGAACCACCATTATGTCTGTCATATTATTTGGCCCTACAGGTTCTGCGTCAGTCAAGGTTCTGATAACAGAATTACCGGTCATCGATTCGATTCTGTTGATAAATGATTCGGCTTTTCCGAATCTCGTATCCGTATTTGCACAGTTAAATGACATTATGGGGATAACATTATGACCTTTTTTCATAAGCAGTTCAATCTGAAGCAGAGATCTGTCAAGAGTACAGAATGAGCCCGTCAGGGCGTATCCGATATTAAGTTTTTTATTCATATAAATCACTCCATTAAATAAGCTTTTTGATTGTTTTTGCGATTTTTTCTCCCGCTGAATAAGGCACAAATTTACCCGGTAAAGCGGAGCCGTCTACAAATTTCAACTTCTTGTTAATTTCTGTCCGATCTGCTCCGTAGGGGGATGACGCCAGTTCGAAATATAGGGTATCATTTTTCATATAATTGATGTGTTCCGTGTTAAAAACTATTTGAGGAACTGTATTAAAAATGTAATCTGTTTCTGTTAAAATGTCACCTAAGCTGTTGTATCCGATTGTGTGTAATCCGAGATTATCCGCAAGGTTTTTCTGACCTTCATTTCTTACACAGACGGTGACGGAAAGATTCAGCCCTTTAATTGCCGATGCGAGTGCTTTTCCTACTCTTCCGAAACCCGTAATCAGTGCATTTTTTCCTGTTATCAGCTGTTCTGTATTTTCCAGGAGAAGTCTGATTGCCCCTTGAGCGGTGAGAAAGGCATTGTATGTGAGAAAATCTTCGTTTTTTGTTAAATCAAAATATACAATATTTTTTCGTTCAAATATATAAATAAGCTCTTTGCTGAGTCCTCCTGCGAATACAATCTGCTTTTCTGAAAGCCTCTCAGCCAAGTCCTCACAGCTAAGAATAAAGTCAGGATTGTTACTGTAAATTAATTTTCCGCCCTTGCTTGCAGGCATAGGAAGAATGATATATCTGTATTGTGAAAGACTTTTCTTTATTCGGTCTGCATTTTCGTTTTCGTATTCACATTCGTATCCGTCATCGGAAAGTACAGAATAAATGTATTGCTGACGTTTATCTCCTGCTAAAATTAAAATCGGCTCTTTCTTCATAATGTGCAGCCTCCGTTGAATAAGTATACTGCATTATATTCAATCAAAAAAAACTTGTTAATTTTCATTTAAGTGTTTACTATTTTGGAAAAATGAAATATAATATATTGGATAATTACTATGAGAGGTATTTTTATGTTTGAAATAGATGAACTTTTAAAGAAAAAAAAGCGTATTCATTTTATCGGTATAGGCGGAAGCGGTATGTGTCCTCTTGCTGAGATTCTTCTTACCTGGGGATATGAAATTACCGGTTCTGATAATAACACAGGGGACAATATTGATAAGCTTCGCGGCCTCGGAGTAAAGGTGACTCTCGGACAGAAGCCCGAAAATCTTGAAGGGGCAGAAATAATTGTTTACACTGCGGCAATTTTTAAGGATAATCCGGAGCTTGTGGCTGCGAAGGCAAGCGGTATTCCCTGCTTTGAAAGAGCAAAGCTTTTTGGTGCGATTACAAGAAGGTATTCTGAGTGTATAGGAGTCTGCGGTACTCACGGCAAGACAACAGTAACATCAATGCTTACACAGATATTTGTTATGGCGCAAAAGGATCCTACTGCAGTTATCGGCGGCAGATTGCCTCTTATTGATAGCCACGGTATAGCCGGTAAGAGTGAGCTTATGGTGTGTGAGGCCTGCGAATACGGTGCACATTTTCTTGATCTTGCACCGGATGTTGCACTTATACTTAATGTTGATGAAGACCATCTTGAGTTCTTCGGAAATCTTGATAATATTATCAAGTGCTTCAGAGATTTCTCATCACTTACCACAAGCGCAATAATCTACAACGGCGATGATGAAAATACGGTTAAATCCGTTGAAGGCATAGAGAGGAAAAAGATAACCTTCGGGCTTAAGAAAAGCAATGATTATTATGCTGAAAATATCACATATAACAGAGGGGCTTTTGCTGAGTTTGACATTGTCAGCGGTGGCGAAAAGCTTACAAGGGTTTCGCTGAAAATCCCTGGTGAACATAATATCGTCAACACTCTCGGCGCCTTTGCAGCGGCAGTGAATGCAGGCTGTACTCCTGAGGAGTGCAAAATCGGTATTGAAGCGTTTTCAGGTGCAGGAAGACGTTTTGAGATTCTCGCTGAGATAGACGGTATAACCGTGGCGGACGATTATGCACATCACCCTGAAGAGCTTCGTGTTACTCTTGAAGCGGTCATGAAGATGGGCTATAATACTGTCTGGGCTGTTTTCCAACCCTTCACATATTCGAGAACCAAGATTCTTTTTGATGATTTTGTCAGAGTTCTTCAGATACCCGACAAGTGTGTGATGACCGAGATTATGGGTTCTAGGGAGATAAATACTTACGGTATTTACACTAAGGACCTTGCTGATAGAATTCCGGGCAGTATTTGGTTCAACACCTTTGAAGAAATTTCCGATTATGTACTTTCAAATGCGAAGAGCGGTGATATTATTATCACACTTGGTTGCGGCGACATATATAAGGCTGCTAAAATAATGGTTAACAAATTAAAGGAAAGATAAATTTTTCCATTGAATATTCAGAATGCAGCAGTGCATACTAATACCACGCGGATAAGTCTTGAGCGTTTGCGACTTCTCCGCCACGATTGATGCGGAGAAGTCCCGCTCAACCGTATAGATTACCCGTCGGATAATAATCCGGCGGGATTTTTTGCAAAGAAAAAGCCGGCTCGATTGAACCGGCTTTACATATTTTTATTTTGAAAATTTATCTTTGATTTCCGCACTTCTTCCGCAGCTTAATCTTCCTTCAGGACATACTCCCGTAAGATAACAACTCGGGCCGTAAAGGCGGAAGAGGGAAGGATAAATATCTCTTAATTTAAAGAGGAAATCGTTTGCGAACTCCTGTATTTCCCATTGGGCTCTCGTACATGAACGCAGACGGAAGAATAAAAGCATTTCTCTTGCATTCATTGTTGTTACGATATCAAGCGTAGAGCCGCTGAGAACGCAGTAGATCAGCTCGTTTCTTGAATAACCTCTTTCTTTAAGAGCGGTATAAAGAGCTTCCATTTCGCCAAAACTGTCTCTGTAGATTTTTTCAAGCGACGCATCAGCCTTAACTGTTTCGGGAAGAACATAATCATTTCTTCTGGCGGTCATTAAATCGGGAATACAGATGCTATGCATTCTGTGTCTTGCAAAGTGTGTAAGACACGCAAGTGAAACTCGGTTAAAGCGTACGGTTGCATTCATGCTTTCAAGAGCCCGGGGTCTTGATGAACGGACAAGAGCCTTAAGAATTTCTGTGACGTTATCTCCACTTTCGAGTACACTGTCAGACTGAGCAGTTGAGCAATTATATTTTTCTATAAGGGCACTTCTGCAGATATTTCTCTCAGCATCGGCTGTATAAGAAAGAATCTCACAAAGCTCATCTGAGGGAGCCTCGGTTTCAAGCTCAAAGCTGAAGCTGTAATCATCACAGTATTTCTGAGCCTTTGCTTCAAAGTCTGAGAAAAGACCGGGAGCTTTTTTCTTTGCCTGAGCAAGAAGAGAAAGGCCGATTTCATAAATTTCTCTGATATCCTTGCCTCTGCCGTAGAGCATTGCGTTAAGCACATTTACAAGCTCTCTGCCGTTGAGTGAGCAGAAGAAATTGCTGTAAAAACAATAGGGGAGGATGAATCTTGCATCTTCCTTGGGAATGCCTGCATCGGTAAGCTTGACATAATTTTCAAAAAGCTTATCCATTGCGTTTTTGTAAAGAAGTTTATCTTCGATGTTTCTAAACTCGGGAATATGATATCCGCAATCGGAAAAGTCAACGTAACGTCTGGATTTTACCGTAAAAGAAGCGAGTCTGAATTCGATCATAAACTGCTCAACAACAACAGTAACATTTTCAAATGCAATGTTGAAAAAAATGTGTTCAATTGTTGATGTATGTCCTGAGCGTGTAACCTTACCGATAAGAGAAGTATTTTTTTCTTCATCGTGACTTCTTTCAAAAATTTCCAAAGCAGTACCGCTCTGTGTAGAGATTCTGCCTGCGGCAGCACAGACATCCTGAGTACAGTCTGTTAAGCCTATAATATATGCACCGTTTTTAGCCACATAATCACATCCTTTTTATATTTATATTATTGTAGAATATTATTAACTGTTTGTCAATGCATAACTCAACCAAAAAGAATGCTAAAAAATTATCTAAAAAGCATTGAATAAAATTAAAAAAGTTGATATAATCATATAGATTGTAAAAATGGGGGTAGTGTGTGATGATAAAAAGAAATAAAAATATGACAGAATCCGTAAAGGTAAATATGCGCGGCGGTGACGGACAGGTAATTGTCCGTGAGGTTTTCGATAAAGGCGAGTATAAGGGAGCTGCAAGGCTTGTTGCTGAAATTGTGCTTGAGCCCGGTTGCTCTATAGGCTGTCACGTGCACGAAAACGAGGAAGAAATCTTCTATATAATGGAAGGTACTGCAACATATGATGACAACGGCGAAACCGTAATTCTTAATAAAGGCGACAGCTGTATCTGTCTTGGTGGAGAGAAGCACTCAATTGCAAACAGAGAAAAAAGCGGAACCCTCAGAGTATTTGCAACTATCCTTACTTACTGATTAAACGGGGCTACAGATTATGGGAAAAATGATTGTTATAGAAGGGCTCGACGGTAGCGGAAAGTCCACTCAGGCTGAGCTTTTAAGAAAATGGCTTGAGACTGAAGGGCATAAAACATATACTCTTGACCTTCCTTACTACAGTGACTCCTCGAGTACTCTTGTAAGAATGTATCTTGGCGGTGAGCTCGGGGATAAGCCTTCAGACGTCAACGCCTATGCTGCATCAACCTTCTATGCTGTTGACAGATATGCAAGCTTTAAAAAGCATTGGGAAAAAGAATACAACACAGATAAAATTATTGTCGCAAACAGGTATACAACCTCTAACGCATCCCATCAGATGACAAAGCTCGATGAGAGCGAATGGGATTCTTATCTTGAGTGGCTGTTTGAATTTGAATATAATAAGCTCGGTATTCCTACTCCTGATCTTGTTATTTATCTCGATATGCCCGTCGAAATTTCACAGAAGCTTCTTTTGAAGAGATACAACGGTGACGAAAATAAAAAGGACGTCCATGAAAGAGATGTGCAGTATCTTATTTCCTGCCACAAGGCGGCTTTATATGCTGCAAATAAGCTCGGATGGAACATTATACATTGCGGAAAAGACGGGTTACCTCTCGGTCTTGAAGAAATATCTGAGGCTGTAACAGATACAGTAAGAAAGAAGCTTTTTAATAATGATTGATTTTCACAGTCCCACACTCAGTGACGAAAAATGGATTAAAGAAAAAATCTCGCAAATGCCTTTTCCTACCTGCGAGTACAGTTTTGGTAATATTATTTCATATACGGCTGTTATGGATATAAAGGTTGCAGACTGCTGCGATTGTCTTGTTACAAGATGTACCTTTACTGACGGATTTGTTGAATATTGCTTTCCTGCAGGTAACGGTAATACAAAAGAGGCGCTCAGAGCCATTATTTCGGACGGCGCAGAAAACGGTGTCCCATTCGGTATTTTCGGAATGAACAAAGAAAACGCCGAGCTGCTCCGTTCAGTATCCGGTGACAGCTTTGACATTAGATATGAGAGAGATATGTGTGATTACGTTTATCTTTCCGAAGATCTTATTACTCTCAAGGGTAGAAAATTTCAGCCCAAGAGAAATCATATTTCATTTTTTGATAAGAGTTATAACTGGATTTATGAAAGCATTACCGACGAAAACCTTTCCGAGTGTATTGCGATGGCTGAAAGCTGGCTTGAAGTCAGCACTCACGATGACAAGGAACCGTTGAAGCGTGAGCTTGAAATAATCCGCAGGGCTTTTGAACATTATAATGAGCTCGGATATGTGGGTGGCCTGCTCAGAATTGACGGTAGAGTGATTGCTTTTACAATGGGAGAAAGGCTGACTGATGAAGTTTTTTGCGTACATTTTGAAAAGGCATACGCAGATATTCGCGGTGCTTATCAGATGATCAACCGACAGTTTGTTACTAATGAGCTTTCTTCCTACAAATATATTAACCGTGAAGATGATACAGGCTCTGAAAATCTCAGAAAGGCAAAGCTTTCATATTATCCGGCGATTCTTGCCGAAAAATACGAGGCTACCTATATAAATGAAAGTAATACTGACTGATAAAACAAAAAAAGAACTTGTTGAGCTTTGGGTAAGTGTATTCGGTGATGAGCGTGATTATGCAAAACTGATTTTTCCCGATGGTAAAGATATATGTGAATGCTTTGCCCATTTCGACAATGACACGGTCTGCTCAGCTCTCTATCTTCTTGATTGCTCAATAAAGCTCGAAGACAGATGTTATAAAGGAAAATATCTTTATGCTGCTGCGACGGATGAAAGCTACCGAGGTAAGGGAATTATGGCTTCTCTGATAAAAGGAGCTCAGGTTTATTGCAGGGATGCAGGCTTAGATTTTATCGCTCTCGTACCTGCCGACGAAGGCTTGTACGGTTATTATGAGAAATTCGATTTTATTACTGCTATGCACAGACGGACGGAATTTATTCAGAATGACATCGGTACTGAATATGCTGTTGAGATAGGCGCTGAGGAGTTTTTTTCCGAAAGAAACAATCGGCTTCGTAACTACCTGTATTTTACGGGTGACAGCGTCAGATATATAGCTGACTGCCTTGAATACTCGGGATACAGATATTATAAGCGCTCAGACGGCGGTCTGTTTATTACTGAGCCGGGATCTTGTCTTTACGATGAATATATCAGTGACAGTGATGCTGTGCGTCGGATTTCGGATAACGGCATCAGTGCTTACAGGGTCGACGATGATAAATACGGAATGATTTATCCGATAAACAGTGACCTTTTAAGAAATTGGATATTCACAGATATATATATGAATATTGCTCTTGATTAAGGAGGAAAAATATATGGTATATTGTTTTCTTGCAGATGGCTTTGAAGAGCTTGAAGCTATTGCTCCCATTGACATTTTAAGACGTGCAGGTGTTAAGATTATTACTGTCGGTGTTATAGGAAAGGATGTCTGCGGAAGCCACGGTATTTCAGTTGCAGCTGATATAACAGTTGATGAATTAAACAGCTTTGACGGTCTTGAGGCTGTAATACTTCCAGGCGGACTTCCCGGTGCTGTCAATCTCGAAAAATCTGCGACAGTACAGCGGGCCATTGATTATGCCTTCGAAAATGAAGCCTATGTGTGTGCTATTTGTGCCGCACCGCAGATTCTGGGCCATAAGGGTCTTCTTGACGGAAGAAAAGCTATTGCTTATCCCGGCTTTGAAAAAGAGCTTAAGGGTGCTTTAATCAGTGACGACTATGTTGCTGTTGACGGCAAGTTTATTACCGCTAAGGGCGCAGGTGTTGCTGTTGAGTTCGGACTTGAAATTGTTTCTGCTCTTAAAGGTAAGACAGTAAGTGACAGTATCAGAGCTGCAATTCAGATGAAATGAATGATAAAAAAGAACTGAGATGTTATTTCAGAAATATCAGGAATAATATTTCTTTACGCACTGATAAAACAAAGATAATTACAGACAGACTGATAAACAGTAAGCTTTTTAAAAGCTGTTATGAAGTGTTCCTTTATTTTCCGTCAGGCTCGGAGGTTTCAACTTTTGAAATTTCAAAAGCTGCCCGCCTTTACGGTAAACGTATAGCGTACCCGAGATGCATTGACAAAGAAGGGAATATGGAGTTTTATTTTGTCAGCTCTGAAAGCGACCTACTTGTCGGAATGTACGGCATACGTGAGCCTGATCCGTCTTATTCGACCTTGGCAAAGCCTACGGCCGACAGCATTGTAATCGTACCCGCTCTGGCGTTTGATACAGACGGATACAGACTTGGCTACGGAAAGGGATATTATGACAGATATCTGTCTGTGAATTACTGCAAAACAGTAGGGATTGCTTTTGATGAATGTGTCTGCGACAGGCTGCCACGGAATATTTATGACCACAAGGTGAACTGTCTCATTACAGATAAGGCAGAGTATTATATAGATTAGGAGGATTTGAAATGGATGACCGTTTTCATAATGAAGACTTAGGCTCAACCGGTAAATACTCAGGCGGGGAGAAGGATTCTAAGCCGTCATTAGGTGACTTCAGTGAGAATATTGATTCCAATGGGGCAGCTGAGTCTGTTGTTGCTCCGAAAGCGAAAAAATTCGAGGTACATATACCCGATATAGATCTGGATTCTCCCATTGAGGCTCCTGCTTACAGTGAACCGTCTGAAAATACGGTTAAAAATTCACCGGATAAAAAAGAAAATTATACAGATAAGAAGAATATCGCACGACCTGTTTCCGCTAAGAAAAAGGCGCGTCCTTCTGCAAAAAAGGGTGCAACAAAAAACAAAGCGGATAAGAAAAAGCAGGTATCTGCTACAGCGAAGAGGTATGAGTTTGTTAAAAATCTTCTTATTTCCTGCGTGTGCTTCATTTTTATTGCTATAATAACTGCCTCGGTATCAACTGTTGCAATCGGATTCCTTAATGATATCCTTGTGCTGAGTGACGACAGTGAGTTTTCTGCCGTTGTTGAGATTCCCGAGGGTGCAACCTATGATGAGGTTTTTGATATTCTTTGCGAGGAGGGTCTCGTAAGACAACCGTTTTTCACAGATTTGTTTCTCAGATTCAGACACTATGATAAGGTTGAGGTTGTTAACAGCGAGACGGGACAGCTTGAAGTAAAATATATTCAGTATCAGCCGGGTATGTATTATCTCAATTACTCCGACGGTATCGAGAATATGATTGAAAGCATAATGGTCAAGACGAATTACGCAAAGGATACGGTACGTCTTACATTCCCTGAAGGCTGGTCGGTTGCTCAGATTTTCGAAAAGCTCGAAAAGTATGGAGTTTGTGAAGCCGAAAAGCTGTATGCTAACCTTGATATCATCGGAAAACAGTACGGATTTATTTCTGAAATTAAAGCTGATGGCGGACGTTATCTCACTTGCGAGGGTTATTTGTTCCCTGACACCTATGACTTCTTTGTTGGTGAATCACCGAGCTCAGTGCTTAAGAAGCTTTTCAGTAACTTTGAAAGTAAACTCAGCGATGATTATGAGGAACGTCTTAAGGAGCTTGGTATGACTATGGACGAGGTTATAATCATTGCGTCCGTTATTCAGAGAGAAGCGAAGGATGGTTCACAGATGAAGGATATATCATCTGTCATTCATAACCGTCTCAGTGACCCTGTCAACTTCCCGAATATCCAGATGAACTCCACAACCGATTACGTTATGGCGCTTAAGCAGTTTAATCTGTTTTCAGATTCCTATTACGCTCTTTATCTCGATAAATATAACACATATAAGGTTATGGGGCTTCCTCCCGGACCTATATGTAACCCGGGTAAAACCGCAATAAATGCTGCTCTTTACCCTTCGGATACAAACTACTATTTCTTCTGTCATGATAAGTCGGGCAACGTTTACTATGCCGCAACGGCTCAGGAGCATGCACAGAATACGTCAAAGGTGCTTTATGGTTAAAAATATCAAAAAAACCGAACTTCTTGCTCCGGCAGGAGATATGGAGAGACTTATAGCTGCGGTACGGTACGGTGCTGATGCAGTTTATCTCGGCGGTACCGTATTCGGTATGAGAGCCGGTCCTGCAAATTTTACCGATTCTGAGCTTTATGAGGCTGTTGACTATGCTCATAGTCACGGTGTTAAGGTTTATCTTACCTGTAATGTTCTCCCGAGAAATGCTGAGCTTGAAAGGCTGCCCGAGTTTCTCATAAATGCAAAAAAAGCAGGCGTAGATGCTTTTATAATTTCAGACCTTGGCGTACTTGAATATGCAAAAAAGTACGCTCCTGATGTTGAGGTTCATATTTCAACTCAGACGGGTGTTGTAAACTATGCGACTGCAAACGCTTTTTATAAAATGGGAGCTAAGCGTGTTGTTACCGCAAGGGAGCTGAGCATGGAGGAAATCCGTACTCTCCGAAGCAATATTCCCGATGAG
>JAZULG010000026.1:0-3913 GCA_045603005.1 Acutalibacteraceae bacterium | reverse complement strand
AAACAGAATCGGTTATCCCGTTATTATCCGTCCTGCGTTTACCCTTGGCGGTGCAGGCGGCGGTGTTGCATATAACGAAGAAGAGCTGCGCCTTGTTGCAAAGACAGGTCTTGATGCTTCACCCATCACACAGATTCTTGTTGAACGCTACATCAAGGGCTGGAAGGAAATCGAATTTGAGACAATGCGTGACAGCGCAGGCAACGCAATTGCTATCTGCTCAATGGAAAACTTCGACCCCGTCGGTGTTCATACAGGTGACAGTATCGTTGTTGCGCCCGCTCTCACCCTTTCCAATAAAGAATATTCAATGCTCCGTAAGGCAGCTCTCGACATTGTTTCCGCACTTAAGATTGTCGGCGGATGTAACTGTCAGTTTGCTCTTAACCCCGAGTCATTTGAATATGCTGTTATCGAGGTTAACCCCCGAGTTTCACGTTCATCGGCTCTTGCATCAAAGGCAACCGGTTATCCTATTGCTAAGATGACAACAAAGCTCGCCCTCGGTTATAACCTTGACGAAATTCTCAACGACATCACAGGTAAGACCTGCGCTTGCTTCGAGCCCAGTGTTGACTATGTTGTTGTCAAGTTCCCCAAGTGGCCCTTTGATAAGTTTCTCGGCTCAAGCCGAAAACTCGGCACTCAGATGAAGGCTACCGGTGAGGTTATGAGTATCGGTCACTCCTTTGAAAACGCCGTGATGAAGGCTATCAGAGGAGCTGAAATCTCACTTGATTCACTCAACGCAGCACCTATCAGCGACCTTGATATTCTCGAGAGACTTGATATTGCCGATGACAGACGTATTTTCACAATCTTTGAGGCAATTAAAGCAGGTGTATCAATAGAAAAAATTCACGAAATCACTGCAGTTGATGAGTGGTTCATTGCAAAGCTTAAGAATCTTGCTGATTTTGAAAATGAAATTTCCGGCAAGGAAATTGACGAGGATACCTACCTCAGAGCCAAGAAATTAGGCTACACCGACAAGACACTCGCTAAGTTCTGCAAGTTTGACCCTGCATTCCACCTTCAGGCAAGCTATAAGATGGTTGATACCTGCGGCGCAGAGTTCAGTGCTACAACACCTTATTTCTATTCAAGCTATGACAAGGCCTGCGAAGCAAGACGCTACGAGCGTTCAGGCAAGCCTGTTGTTATGGTTCTCGGCTCGGGTCCTATCAGAATCGGTCAGGGTATCGAATTCGACTACTCCTCCGTTCACTGTGTATGGACTCTCAAGGAGCTGGGCTATGACGTTGTTATCGTCAATAACAACCCCGAAACCGTATCAACCGACTATGATACTGCCGACAGACTTTACTTCGAGCCTCTTTGCGAAGAGGATGTAATGAACATCATTGAGGTTGAAAAGCCCATCGGTGTAGTTGTTGCCTTTGGCGGTCAGACTGCTATCAAGCTCACAAAGTTCCTTGACGATAACGGTATTAAAATTCTCGGTACTTCTCAGGAGGGTATTGATACCGCTGAGGACAGAGAAAAGTTTGATGCACTTCTTGAAAAGTATGGCTTTATGCGTCCCAAGGGATGCGGTGTAATGACTCTTGAGGAAGCTCTTGAAGCAGCTAACAGACTTACCTATCCCGTTCTTCTCAGACCTTCTTACGTTATCGGCGGACAGAATATGATGATTGTCCATAACGATGCAGAGGTTGAAAGATATATGAAAAAGATTCTTTCAACGGGCATTGAGAATCCTGTGCTTGTTGACAAATATATGCAAGGTACCGAAATAGAGGTTGACGTTATCTCTGACGGTAAAGACGTTCTTATCCCCGGTATTATGCAGCATATTGAACGTGCAGGTGTTCATTCAGGTGACTCTATTGCCGTTTATCCTCCCTATTCACTCACTGATAAGATGACAGAAACAGTTGTTGACTGCTCAGAAAAGCTTGCCCTTGCTCTTGGCACAAAGGGACTTGTCAATATTCAGTATCTTATCTATGAAAATCAGCTTTATATCATCGAGGTTAACCCCAGAGCTTCAAGAACCATTCCTTATATCAGTAAGGTTACCAACGTTCCCATGGTTGACCTTGCAACAAAGGTTATGATAGGCACACCCCTTGCAGATTTGGGCTACGGTACAGGTCTCTACGAGGCTCCGCCTTACTTTGCTGCAAAGGCTCCCGTATTCTCCTTCGAAAAGCTCAATGATGTTAACAGCTACCTCGGCCCCGAAATGAAGTCAACGGGTGAGGTTCTCGGTATCGGTAAAACGCTCAATGAGTCACTCTTCAAGGCTCTTACCTCCTCGGGTATTGATATCAAGCCCACAGCGGGCAGCAACGAGCTCGGCGTACTTCTCAGTGTTGATGAGCACGACCTTGACGAAATCGTTTCAATTGCAAAGAAGATGGATGACCTCGGTATCCGTATTTACGCAACAAAGGACACCGCAAGAGCAATTGTAAACTTAGGCATTAACGTAACGTATGTTAAGGGCATAAGAGAAAGTGATTACTGCTTCAAGCTTCTTGAAAGCGGAAAAATCAATTTCATTCTTTACACGGGCGTTCTTTTCGATGCTACGATGGAAGATTTTATTGCACTGAGAAGAAAGTCATTACAGCTTGGTATTGCTTGCTTTACTTCACTTGACACTGCAAATGCAATGCTCGATATTATGGCAAGTAACTACACTCAGCAGAACACAGAGCTTATTGATATCAACTCAATGAGAAAGACAAGAAATAAGTTCAAGTTTGCAAAGATGCAGGGTACAGGAAATGACTATATCTTTATAGATAACAGAAACGGTGAAATTACATGTCCTGAATCTCTTTGTATTAATTTCTGTGACAGACACACAGGTATCGGCGGTTACGGTATCTGCCTTATCGAAAATTCAGATGTCGCTGATATCAGAATGAGAATCTTCAACCGTGACGGCTCAGAGGGTAAGATGGCCGGTAACGCAATACGCTGTGTTGCAAAGATGGTTTATGATAAGGATATTGTCAGAAAAGAAGAGATGGCCATTGAAACAGGTGCAGGTATCAAATATGTGAAGGTTTATACAACAAACGGAAGGGTAGTATCAACTCAGGTTGATATGGGCAAGCCCACCTTCAGCCCTGCCGATCTTCCTTGTACTCTCGACGAGGAAAAGATCATCGATTATCCCATCACAATCGGAAGAGATTGCTACAATATCACCTGCGTTGGCGTGGGTAATCCTCACTGTGTGGTTTTTCTTAAGGATATCGATTCTCTTGATCTTAATGAAATAGGTCCTTACTTTGAGAAGGCTGATATCTTCCCTGAGAGAATCAATACAGAATTTGTAAGAATCGTAAACCGTCATACAATTAAAATGAGAGCTTACGAAAGAGGTAATAAGGAGACCTTTGCCTGCGGTACAGGTGCGGCAGCTGCTGTTGTTGCTGCTGTTGAAAACGGCTTCTGCGACAAGGGTGAAGAAATTACCGTTAAGCTTAAAGGCGGAGATCTTGCTGTTACCTATACTGATGATGGCATACTTCTTACAGGTAATGCAGTTCTCGTTTATGAAGGCGAAGCTGAATATTAAAAAAATGAGCTGTGAAAACGAAGGTTTTCACAGCTTTTTTTCACAAAAATATAAAAACGAAAAATAAGGCTGTCCTTACGGACAGCCTTTCACGTTTTCGTTATAATCAGATGGCACGAGTAACCTTACCTGAACGTAAGCAACGAGTGCAAGCATAAACTCTCTTGGGTGAGCCGTTTACGATAGCCTTTACACGCTTTACATTGGGTTTCCATGTTCTGTTTGAACGTCTGTGTGAGTGAGAAACTTTGATGCCGAAAGCAACATCCTTACCGCAATATTCACATTTTGCCATATGTCGCACCTCCTTAGATTTTTAAATAACTACATAAGCAGATGATATAATAACAGAAA
>JAZULG010000025.1:0-5915 GCA_045603005.1 Acutalibacteraceae bacterium | reverse complement strand
GTTACCGGCGCACAGACAAACGATATCTATAGTGCCGACGGTGAGCTTGTATCTGATTTTGACATCGATCTTGAAGCCGTACTCGAAGAAAAGGGTATGGGACTTCTCAAGGAATTTGCTCTCGGTATGCTTACAGACGATTATAAACAGTGGGCAAGCGACTTCCACGACGTTGTTGTTGATATTTACGGCAATTCCGCCCTTGATAAAAACGGTGAGGCTTCAAACGGCTCACATCCCGCAAAGCACTCCTCAACTGTTGACGTTGAAGAAAAAACAGAGGGCTACAAAATGTGGGACTACCGCTTCTGGTACGACTGGCGTCTTGATCCCCTTGTAACCGGTAATGAGCTCAGAGCTTACATTGACAGAGTTCTTGAAGCAACCGGCGAAACCAAGGTGAATCTCGCAGGCCGCTGCTACGGTGCAAACGTTATTGCCGCTTACGTTGCAACAAACAAAGAACACGCAGAGGCACATGTTGACGACATTTCCTACTATGCACCCTCCATCGACGGTATCGACTTTATGACAGCTCTTTTCACAGGTGACATCTACCTTGATCCCGATGCAGTAAACAACTTTGTCGATTGGTACATCGAAAACGAAAATCTTATTGAAGACGATGCTCTTGCAGCTCTCATTATGACCCTTATTGAGCTTTTCAATCAGGTTGAGGTACTCGGCTTTACTGCAGATGCCATTGACCTTCTTGTTGACCGCATCAAAACAGACCTTCTACCGCCCATCCTCAGAGACACCTTCGCCTCCTGGCCTTCATACTGGGCTATGGTAACTCAGGGTAATCTCGAAAAGGCTATCAGCTTCATTTTCGGCGGTGTTGAGGAAGAATACAGCGACTTCATCACAAAGGTACGCACATATTACAATACAGTACAGAAGGACCATAACGCTACCGTTCTCGAAATGAGAGAAAGAGGCGTACGCTACAACATTTTCGCAAAGTACAACTTCCCCGACTATCCCCTTTACGAGGGTGCCGCAGTGCAGGGCGACGGTGATACGTCTATCCCCCGTCAGACCTTCGGCGCAACCGCAGCAGATTACGGCAAGGTACTCAGCAAGAACTACATCGACTCAATATCCGCAGAAAACCTGAAGTATCTCTCTCCCGACCACAAAATCGATGCATCCACCTGTCTTCTTCCCGAGAATACCTGGTTTATCAAAAATCTTCACCACGATCATTGGGGCTCAATTGAGGACGTAAGCCTTGTAATTATGAACAACGATTACAACGTTTCCGATCAGGACGTATTCCCCCAGTATATGGACAACAATAACAATATGGCAGAGGTAACCCCCGATGAGGATTACGATAAGCCTGCCGAAAACAAGCTTGTCAGTCTTTTCCGTTTCATATCCGCTCTGCTCAACTTCTTCTCAAAGCTCCTGAACGGCGAGCTTTCCTTCGACGGACTTTTTGACTAAAGCTATATCCAACCGTTATCAGCCGGATACCCGAAAGGTATCCGGCTGAATGCACGTTTATGCACAGCACAACTTATCGTTGATATTTTTATCATATTTGTATATTGATTTTATTTCTCCGTTGTGCTAAAGTATAGTTATGAAAATTTTATAAAGGAGAGAAAAATATGAATCTTCAGAAAATCATCGACAAAAAAGATGCTGCTGCTAAATATATGATTGATGAAATCACATATATCTGCAACACATTTGAAAAGCGCGCACCCGGCTCAAAGGGTGAAAAGCAGGCCTGCGAATATGCCGCAGAGCAGATGAAGGAATACGGCTGTGACCGTGTTTACGTTGAGCCCTTCAAGGAAAATCCCGACTCCTTCTACGGCTGGATTTATTTCACCATCAGCTGCTGCTTCCTCGCTCTTGCAGCATACTTCTTTATGCCCGTTCTTTCAGTCGTATTTATCGCTATCGGTCTTCTTATCTGTATTCTTCAGTTCGGCGTTTATAAGAAGTTTGTTGATAAGTGCTTCAAAGAAGAAACCGGTCACAATGCCGCAGGCTTCAAAAAGCCCACAGGTGAGGTTAAGCGCAGAATCATCTTTAACGGTCACCCCGATGCAACATGGGAATGGCCCTTCAAGTATAAGTTTACATACCTCGGCTTTGACATTCACATGATGGTTTGCTTCGCCGGTGCCTTCTATACCCTCGGCATCGCAATCTGCCGTCTTGCAGGCATCATCCCCGACACTCTTTACAACACTCTCGGTCTTATCGGCCTTGTGTTTGCTCCCTTCTGGTTCGGTCTTTACTTCATGTGGAACAAAAAGAGAGTTGTTGACGGTGCAAACGACAACCTCACAGGCTGTTATATCGGTATGGCAATTCTTAAAATGCTCAAGGACGAAGGCATTGAATTTGAAAACACAGAGGTAGGCGTTGTTCTTACCGGCTCCGAAGAAGCAGGTCTTCGCGGTGCAAAGGCTTGGGCAGGCGCTCACGCCAAGGAATTCGATGACGTACCCACATTCGTTTTCTCATACGATACAATCGCACAGTCAGAGCAGCTTATGGTTAACTACCGTGACCTCAACAGCACAGTTAAGGTTGACAAGGACGTTTCCGACCTCTTTATGGAAGCTTGCGCAGAGCTTGATATCCCCGTTAAGAAGGGCTTCGTACCTCCTCTCGGCGGTGCAACAGACTCAGCAGCATTTGCTCAGGCAGGTATGCGTGCAACAGGCGTTACCGCCCTCAACCACGCACTCCCCGACTTCTATCACACAAGACTTGACACTCCCGACGCTCTTAATGCAGACTGTCTTGCAAAGTGCTTCGCAGCAAGTGTAAAGGCTCTTGAAATGTTTGATAACGGTGCAAAGCAGTAATATTATTAAAGAAAAGAGGCTGTAAAAATCACAGCCTCTTTTCATTTGTTCAGCAGTCAGGGAAAATTTTGTAAAATCCGGATATAACAGAAAAAAACCGTTGTAAGGCTCATCCTGCTTTTACAACGGTTTTGTTATGCTATTGCGGAGTTTTAGTTCCCTTTTTATTTCAGTATAAACCTGTTAATTGCAGACATATAGTACTCTTCGTAAACTTCATCGTATATCATTTCACTGTAGCCTACATATCCGAGGAAAAAGCCAAAGATAAAAAGTAATATATACAAAGCAACAGCCACTCCGATGCTTATAAGCGACCACTTGAGTGCCGCCTTTGCCTTCAACGGCTTTTTATCCTTTTCAACAAAATAAAGGATAATACCTGCAATCGGAATAAAGAAGGAAACCACATTGAGCGCAGTGTCAGGCTTATCATCCGTAAAGCCATAGGGATATCCGTAGGGATTATAGCCCGGCTGATAGAAAGGCGGCTGACCGTAAGGCTGCTGTGAATACGGCTGTTGACCGTAAGCCTGCTGACCGTAAGGCTGTTGACCGTAGGGCTGTTGACCGTAGGGCGGCTGAGGAGCCTGTCCGTTACCCGCCATACTGAATCCGCAGGAATTGCAAAAATTTTCACCGTCATTCATAATGTTTCCGCATTTGGGACAATTCATCTCTGTCACTCCTTTGATTTATAAATTCTCAGGGATATCAACATCCACACGCCTGTCCCTGAAATAAAACTCTCTGTCTTTTTCTCCGATAGGGCGCCGTACCCGACAAGGATTGCCCACGGCAACCACGTTTGCGGGAATATCCCTTGTAACTACACTACCCGCACCGATAACAGTGTTCTCACCTATTGTAACGCCGGGAAGTACAACGGAATTTGCACCTATCCACACGTTTCTGCCGATATGTACCGGCATATTATACTGCATCTGCAAATCTCTCAGATGCACCTCAATGGGATGTCCTGCAGTTGCGACGGTTACATTCGGTCCGAACATAACCTTGTCACCTACATATATATGAGCATCATCTACAAGAGTAAGATTAAAATTTGCGTACACATAATCACCGAAATGCACATGAGCTCCTGCCCAGTTGGCGTGTAAGGGCGGCTCAATATAACAGTCCTCACCTATATCCGCAAACATTTCCTTGAGAAGCTCGGCTCTTTTTTCCTGTTCAGAAGGTCTCGTTGCATTATAATCGTAGAGCTTTTCAAGGCAACGCAGCTGACGGGACATTATTTCCTCGTCGCCCGGCATATACAGTCTGCCCTCATTCATCCTCTTACAGCTCTCCTCAGACGACATCTCTCTCGGGTCAATCATTTTTTCCAAAGACACGGGGGATACTCTCCTTCTTTAACCTTTTCTCTGATAGCGTTGACAACTACAGCCTTATCCTCTTTGTATGTAACACCGTACCACTTTTCCTTTGTTGAAAGCACCTGTACCTCGGCCTTATCCTCTTTAAGGAGCTCATCAACAACAAAGGGAAGAAAATACTCACACTTGAGCATATTATCCTTATTTCTCTCAAGACAAGCGGCAAATCGGTTTTCAAGCTCTTCCATCATAACGGGAGTAAAGCCCCAGCAGTTCATAGAAACTGTTGTTCCCTCGGGAATCTCAATCCAGCTTTCTCCGTCCTCAGTGAACATAATTTTTCCGTCACGTGTAGCGATCTTTGTTCTTTCAACGATATCTGTCAGATAACCGTCTTCGCTTGTCTGACACACACCCCTTGCAACAGTACCGTTTTCGGTAAGGGTATTCTCCACTCTGAAGCCTACCATACAGAATTCGTATTTATCGCCTTCAGCCTTTTCTTTTGTCAGCTCGTTATATATAAGCTCAAAGGTTTCTCTTCCGTAGTAATCGTCTGCATTGATAACGGCAAAAGGACCGTCAATCATACCCTTACAGGAAAGCACGGCGTGGCCTGTTCCCCATGGCTTTACCCTGCCTTCAGGTACAGTGAAGCCTTCGGGAAGATTTTTTATATCCTGATAAGCAAAATCAACATCCACAACACCGTCAAATTTATTTCCGATTATTTCCTTGAAATCCTTTTCTATTTCCTCTTTTATAACAAATATAACCTTATTGAAGCCTGCCTTGACAGCATCGTAAACCGAGTAGTCGAGAATAATTTCTCCTCCGGGTCCGATGGGATCAATCTGCTTGAGACCTCCGTAACGGCTACCCATACCCGCAGCCATAATAACAAGTGTAATATTTTTCATAAAAGCATCCTCCTCTAATTATAGATACTATTTTTTAAATTTTATCATCTTAAAGAACAAATATCAACCGCTTTGGAAGATTTTTATTATAAATCAACAGCTTTATGTATAAAAATCGCTTGACAAAATAGGTTTAAGGTGTTATTATATTTTTGTAAACAAACAATTAACAAAAGGAGTGACTGTAATGGAAGATGTTCTCAGCCTCATCCAGATGATATTTGATACAATAGTTAAGTATATTTCTCTTCTCTTCGGTAAAAGTGAAACAGAAGAATAAAGGTAATCAGATACATTAAAGGAGCTGTAAAAAACTTTCGTTTTTTACAGCTCCTTTTTAGGGGCTCGGAAAAATGCGCAGAATGAACAAACCGAGCCAAAATAAAGCGAAAAGCTTTATTTTGGGTTACCCGACGGCGTACAAAGGTACTCCGAGGGCGAGGTTTGTTTATAGCCTAAAACACAAAAACAGTGTTTTTGTCTGTTCTTCATCATTTTTTTATATTTTAAAGGGTTTCTTCGGTCAGCTCATAACCGAAGAAACCCTTTATTTGTCTTGTTTTATGCGGTCTGCACTTTTTTACAGCCCCTTTTTGTTTGGTCTGCAGATTTAATCAATATAAATGTCCCTTATTCCCTCAAGAGCTCTTATTGAAGATATCGTAAGATTCAGGCTTTCCTCGTCTCTGGGAAAAACATCCGCCTTCATAACTATAGCATCGCTGCTTCTCTTTTCGGCGGAAATATCGGCATAAAGCACCTCAAGTGTATGAAGATTTCCTCCGTACCTTTTTACAATCGCACCTATGTCAGCCGCC
>JAZULG010000024.1:0-4851 GCA_045603005.1 Acutalibacteraceae bacterium | reverse complement strand
CTCACACGGCAGCCGAGTATAAGAAGCACATCAGGCTCCTCACTGAGATTGCCCTTGCTTGCCGAATATTCACTTACAGCAAAGGCGATAGCTGCACCGCCGAGAAGCAGACCTAAAGCTTTCATATAGCTCCTCCTTTTATGAGTTTCTATAAGTATACCACAAAAGGATGAAAAGAAAAAGTCTTTTTTTACAATAACTCTTTTTTTATATACTAGTGTAAAAATTATGTGAAATCGGTTGAATTTTGATAATTGATAATGTATAATTTTGAATGAATAAGTATTTTCAAAATAATATGACGAGGAGAAAACAAAATGTCAGTTAATTTTAGTTTTGAAGAAAACGGCTATAATATTGAAGAAGTGAACAAATATATAGAAATGCTCCAGCAGGAATATGAAAATGCAGTTGCGTGGGGCGAAGAAATGGAAGCGAAGTACGAAAAGCTGAAGGCTGATTATGAAAATCAGGGCGTATGCTTTACCATGACCGAGGATAATCAGAATGAGGTTATCAAGGATGTGTTTGATAAGCTTACTCTTACTATCGAAAAGGTGAAGAGCGATGCTCAGGTAAGAGCCGGTGATATCGTTGAACGCGCCAAGGAGGAGGCTGCTGCTATTTTGCGCAGAGCCAAGGAAAACTCTGTTGAGATCAGAACCGAAAACATCACTATTATGAAAAACCTCAAGAGCATCGGTGAAATGATCGATGTAATCCTTGAAAAAGGTATACAATAAAATTTCCCGATGTTAAAAAAAAGGAAGTGATACCCTTGGCGAACTACAGACCAAAAAGTCTCGAAGAGCTTAACAGTGTTTATGACAAAACCCTTTCATCGCAAAATGTTATAAAGGATACGGCCTCTGCCATCAGCACCGAAGCCTTTTCCGAAGAGCCGTCAGCATCTGCTCAGTCAATCGACGAGTTTTTCGCTCAGCAGAATGACCTTGCATCGGGAGGCTGTACCGACCTCAGCGAGGATATCGGCAGATTTATAGCCGATTTCGGAAAGCCTGCCACAGCTGAGGATGAAATTGCAATCCGCCGCAAGCCCGTTGTTCCTATAAAGGTTAAGAGCTCTCCCCTGCAGAATACACAGCAGAGCCTTCAGCCCGAAAATACAGATGAAGCAGTTATCTCTGAGAGCGTACCTGAGGCTGCACCCGAAGTGGCGACTTCTCCCGCAGAGCAGGCAAAGCCCGAAAAGACAGAGTTTATCATCACTGCAGAGAAAAACGAGCTTTTTGAAGAATATATGCGCATAATGTCCGACGAGGACGATGATGCGGATTATTCAAAATCCAGAGCCTCAAGAAAGAAAAAGAAAGGCAAGAAGAATACCTCAGCGGCACATACAGACGACACAGTATCAAAGGAAAGCGCTCCTGTCTCAGTACCGGAAATTCCCAATTTTGAGGAGGATACAGAAGGCAGTGAATTCATCTCCTTTGCCGCAGGCGCTGAAGCAGAGCTGAGCCTGATCAATAAGGAAGAGGATATCTCCTCTGAGGAAGAAAATCTCTCCCCCGCTGACACGGAACTGACCGAAGAAGAGGAGGAAGAGGAATTCGAGCAGGAAAAGAAGCCGCGCAAAAAGACGAGTCTTCAGCTTTTCCTCATTCTCGTTCTCTTCATCACACTTCTCAGCGCACTTGCAGTTACCTTCCTTCAGACTATGGTGAAGGTTGACTCAGGCGAGGCCTTCGCAGATAAATATTATGTTTACACTGCAGACTTTACAGACAGAATAACCGACATAAACGAGGGTGACCTTCTTATCGTTGAAAGCGTACCTGCTTCTGACAATGAGGTTTTCGCCTACGGCACTCCCGAGGGTATAAGCTTCGCCGTGCAGACCTATTCAGGTGAGCCTGAGCGCACCTCAGGAAAGAACGGCAAATCCGACAGTATTACCGTACTCAACACCTCAATAAAGGGTAAGCTTACACGCATTTACCCCTCACTCGGCAAGGTAGCGGCAGTTATTTCGGAAAACTTTATGACCGTTATGGTTGCACTTCTTGTTCTTGCAGTGTTTATCATCCTTCTTCTTATCTTCGCCTTCAGACACTCCTCAGGAAAGAAGGGCTCCTCAACTAAGGATAACTTCTCCTTTGACGAGGAAGAGGATTTCGATGAGGCATCCGATAAGGACTTCTCCCTCACATAAAGAGAAATATATTACACAAAAGCCAATAAACCGCATAGCTTTCCGTAAGCTTTGCGGTTTGTTTTTTTGTTTTTTCTTTCACCTTCGTCCTTAAAAATCACCTGTTTTAAGTTTAAAAAAGCAAGAAAACCATATTTAATTAAAGATTTTTAAAAAATTTTGAGTTTTCGACATTTTTTTGATTGCATATTTTGTCTATATGTGATATTATGTCACAGTGATGATTTTACACATATTAAGGAGGATATTTATGACAAAGCGCACCCGTATTATGCTTGCGCAGGAGGGGACCGATTTTTCCAACCACTGTGCAGCCTTTCTCTCATCCTACGGCTTTGATGTAAAAACCGTAGCGAAGGACGGTTCAAAAATTATTGATTCAATAAAGCAGTTAAACCCCGACATAGTGCTTATGGATGCCTTTATGCCGAGAGTCGATGCCCTCGGAGTTCTCACACAGCTCAAGGAAACGCCCCTCGAAAGACGCCCCGTTATAGCTCTTATGTCAGCCGTTGATAATCCCCGTTTTGAGCAGGTGCTTCTGAGCGCAGGTGCGGATTATTACTTTCTCAAGCCCTTTGAACTCAATGTTCTTGCAAAGAGGCTTTCTGAGCTTGCAGGCTGGCAGGATTCGGCAAGAGCAGAGCTGACCTCACCGAGACAAGGCAGTGACCTTGAGGTCACCATTTCGGATGTTATGCGTGAAATAGGTGTCCCCGCCCACATAAAGGGCTATCAGTATCTGAGAGAGTCTATCGTACTCACCGTAAAGGATCCCGAGCTTATGCACGCCGTCACCAAGCTGCTTTATCCCACCGTTGCAAAAACAAACCATACCACTCCCTCCCGTGTAGAAAGAGCAATCCGCCACGCTATTGAGGTCGCATGGGACAGAGGCGACGTTGATGTGCTTTCCTCATATTTCGGATATACTATACAGAATTCGAGAGGCAAGCCCACAAACTCCGAGATTATTGCTATGATAAGTGATAAGCTGAGGCTTGAGATGAAGGCAGGCTGAGGAATACCAAATGGTATTCCGGCATCTGCTAAGCAGATACATCGTGTCGCAGACATATCGCACACCGCAAGGTGTATATCGCACCGCAAAGCGGATATATCGCCTATCAACGAAGGCGTCGGCAAAAAGACAACGATACAAATTAAGAACGGTTGAAATCAACCGTTCTTTTTTATATGCAAGCTAAAAAGCAATAATAAATTCCTGCGTCGGCATCATAAAGGAAAAGGGCTCTGCTTTCAAAAATTATGGGGAAGTTTCGGTTGAAATTATCAAAGCCATCCTCTTCAAAGTCATATATGCAATAATAAAGATTTTCGGATAAACTGTTGGGATAATAATCCTCAGGAAGATAAGGACCGAATTCATAGGAGTCTTCGCTTACCCACGGCGAATTGCCGAGCTGCTTTTCTATTTCCTCCCTCTCCTTATCGTTGAGTATGTATTTCCACACGGTTGTCACCTCACGAAGAGCCTCAGACTTATATTCGTCGCATATTCCTTCGGGAATAAATATATCATCCGAGTCAAAGCGTGTTGTCAGAGTTCTTGCTCTTACATAGAAAATACCTGTTACAATCAGAATAACCGTAATAACAGACACTGCCACTATTGCAAGCTTTTTCATCCGATCACCTCCGATAATTTGCGCTTTTATTATAGCACCGCAAAACAAAAAAACAACCGTTTTCAAAAATTCTTCAGTTTTTCTTAAGCTTTAAGCAAAACATCCGCCACGATAGGTGACGGATGTAGTTGTTTTATTTTGCTCGCCGCAAGGCATTCTTTTCTTGAAAGAAAAGAATCAAAAGAACTTTTCTTATTCTTATTACATAAATATTCCTGCGCCACCGTTGATTGCCATAAATAAAGGAGCAAAAACGAGAGCAACAACAGTCATAAGCTTGATAAGAATATTGATTGAAGGTCCTGATGTATCCTTGAAGGGATCACCGACAGTATCACCGACAACAGAAGCCTTGTGAGGCTCGCCGCCCTTACCGCCGTGTACACCTGTTTCAATAAACTTCTTTGCATTATCCCATGCGCCACCGGAGTTTGACATAAAGATCGCAAGGAGTACACCTGTTACAAGTGAGCCTGCAAGAAGTCCGCCGAGTGCGGCAGTACCGAGAAGCACACCCACAAGAATCGGAGAAGCAACTGCAAGAACACCGGGAACGATCATCTGCTTGAGAGCGGCAGTTGTTGAAATACTTACGCATCTTGCATAGTCAGGCTTAGCCTTACCTTCAAGAATACCGGGAAGCTCTCTGAACTGACGGCGTACCTCTTCGATCATCTCGTAAGCGGCCTTGGAAACGGATTCCATAGTCATCGCAGAGAAAACAAAGGGAAGCATACCGCCGACAAGAAGACCGATAACAACCTGATAGTTAAGAAGGTCAATACCTGATTCTTCAAGCTTGACCGCCTGAGCATAGGAGAAGAAAAGAGCAAGTGCAGTAAGTGCTGCCGAGCCGATTGCAAAACCCTTACCGATAGCGGCGGTTGTGTTGCCTACCGAATCAAGCTTATCGGTAATTTCGCGTACCGATTTATCAAGACCTGACATTTCTGCAATACCGCCCGCATTGTCAGCTATAGGTCCGTATGCGTCAACGGCAACTGTGATACCTGTTGTTGAAAGCAT
>JAZULG010000023.1:0-12938 GCA_045603005.1 Acutalibacteraceae bacterium | reverse complement strand
CTGATTTCACCGAGTATTACGGGTACGGCATAGGTGGAAAAGGCAAAGCCTCTCTCTTTATCAAAATTATCCGCCGCCTTTATAAGACCTACACAGCCCGCCTGAAAAAGGTTTTCATACTCTACCCCTCTGCCCCTGAATTTGTTGGCACAGGAATGAACAAGACCGTAGTTTTCGCCTATGAGAGCCTCTCTTTCCTCATTTTTCTCTCTCACGGCATCGACCTCCCGTCAACTGTTTTTGCCCCATATACGCTTTTTGAGAGTCACCGCAGTACCCTTGCCGGGCTGAGAGGTAACCCTCACCGAATCCATGAAGCTTTCCATAACGGCAAAGCCGAGACCGGCTCTCTCTGAGCCTGCAGTGGTGAAAAGAGGCTCCATCGCCTTGTGTATATCCTCTATACCTACGCCCTTGTCACGGATTCTTATCCTGACAATATTATTGTCCGTAATGCTCACCGTTATGTAAATTTTTCCCGCTTTTTCTCTGTAGCCGTGTACGATAGCATTGGTGACTGCCTCGCTCACTGCGGTCTTTACATCGTTAAGCTCCTCTATATCGGGATCAAGGCAAGCTATAAAGGCTCCTATGGCAACACGTGAAAAGCCTTCGTTTACACTTTTTGAATCAACTGTCATTTTAAGCTCGTTTACCGTTTTCATCACACCAGCTCCTTCTGCTTTATTTCTCCGAGGCGTTCAAGTCCTGCAAGGCGCATCACACGGTAGGCCCCCGAAGAGAGATTTTCCACCCGTATCTCACCGCCTATACTTTTCATAAGCTTATACCTGCCCATAACGAGCCCTATACCCGAGCTGTCCATAAAGGTCACCTCGCCGAAATCGAGTATGAGCAGTGCGGGCTTACTGCGGCTTATATGAGCATCCACCGTTTTTCTTATCATAAAAGCACTGTGATGGTCTATATCCCCCTGAATGCAGGCTCTTATGCTTTTTCCGTCTGTCTGTATTTTTACCGGCATAACAATTCCTCCGAAAAATTTAAGTCGGCAATATAATAAACTGTAAAAGGAAAATTATTTGCCGAAGTGTGTCAGCCGTATTACTTATTGACAGAGTACGGCGGTGGGGGTATACTTTAAGGGATTAGGGATTAGTACCCTCTCCGTCAGATGCCTTGCATCTGCCACCTCTCCCTGAGGGAGAGGCAAGTAAAAATGCTCTGATTGGCGGGCAGAGCTTTCCCTTTGAATATACCTTCCCCGCAATTCCGAATTCCGCATTCCGAATTCCGCATTGATAAAAGGAGGTTTCCTTATGACCTATACCGAAGCTATCGAATTCATAATGAGCCGACGCAAATTTCAGAAAAGCTCAGGCCACGAGAGAATTGAAAGACTGCTTTATCTTTTAGGCGATCCTCACAAAAGGCTGAAGTTTGTCCACATAGTCGGCACAAACGGCAAGGGCTCAGTTTCCACCGCACTCGCCTGCATCACACAGCAGAGCGGCCTTAAAACGGGACTTTTCACCTCGCCCTACATCATCTGCTTCAACGAGCGCATAAAGGTAAACGGTGAATTCATCCCCGACGGTGATGTTGCTGAAATAACCTCCCTTATAAAAGAAAAAACAGACCTTATGGAAAATGAAGGTCTGTATCCTACTGTTTTTGAGGTTACTACGGCGCTGGCTATGGTCTACTTCGCAAAGGAAAACTGCGATATTGTTATTTTAGAAGCAGGTATCGGCGGCGGGAAGGACAGTACCAATGTTATAACCGATAAATTGCTCTCTGTCATTATGTCCGTTTCTCTTGACCACACCGAAATGCTCGGCGAAACCGTAGAGGCTATTACAAAAGAAAAGTGCGGTATAATAAAAAAAGGCAGACCCACCGTTTCTTATCCCTTCAGCGCGGAAAAGGGAGGCTTCACACCTCAGAATCCCGATGCGGCAGAGGTAATAAAGAAGGTATGCCGCGAAAAGGAAAGTAGGCTTTATCTGCCCGACCCCAATAAGCTTACAGTCACACACGAGGGAATTGAGGGTACTCAGCTTATATATGACGGACTCGAAATAAAAATCAACCTCTGCGGCAGACATCAGACAGGAAATATGCTCACCGTAATCGAATGCGCAAGGGCTCTTCGTGACAACGGATATCCCATAACCGATGCCCACATTCAGCAGGGCATAGATGCCTTCCGTATTCCCGGAAGAACTGAGGTTATAAGCAGAAATCCTCTTGTTATCCTCGACGGCGGACACAATGAGGGCTGTATGAAGGCTCTCAGCGACACGGTAAAAAACCACCTCAGCGGTAAAAAAATAAATCTCCTCTGCTCTTTTATGAAGGATAAGGACTATGAAAAAAGTCTCAGCCATATTCTCCCCTTATGCGAAAGGGCGGTCTTCACACGCACCGACACAGTAAGAGGCGAGGAAGAAAAAATCCTCTGCGACATCGGCAGAAAATACTGTCCGAGTGAGGCCTTCTCTTCGGTAGCCGAGGCACTTAAGGCGGCTATGCCAGAGGATGAAGACGGCGTGCTTATCGTCTGCGGCTCATTTTATCTTGTAAGCGAAGCAAGGCAGTTAATTCGCGATTCGCAATTCGCAATGTCCGATCGCGTGGAAGGCTTTCTCAAGCAGTAAAGCTCTGCCCGCCAAATCAGGTTTTATATTAGACCGATTAAAGCGGCTCGGATTTTCTCCGAGCCGTTTTATTTTTTTGCCATTCTTACAGGGCGGGTGAAGCTTTGCCGTTATTGAACTTTCGGACGCAATTCTGCATTCTGCATTTAAAAAATCCGCCCGAAGGCGGATTTTTTATTCAAGCTCAAAGGCTCCTGTGTAAAGCTGATAGTATTTGCCCTTCTTTGCGATAAGGTCCTCGTGAGTGCCTCTTTCAATTATGACACCCTTTTCGAGCACCATAATAACATCGGAATTCATAACCGTTGAAAGACGGTGTGCGATAACAAATACCGTTCTGCCCTTCATAAGAGCATCCATACCCTTCTGCACAAGTGCCTCGGTACGGGTATCGATTGAGGAGGTAGCCTCATCGAGAATCATAACGGGCGGATCGGCGACGGCGGCTCTTGCAATCGAGATAAGCTGTCTCTGACCCTGAGAGAGGTTTGCACCGTTATTCGTAAGCATTGTGTCATAGCCCTGAGGAAGTCTCGAAATAAAGGAATGGGCATTGGCAAGCTTTGCCGCTTCAATAATCTGCTCATCCGTTGCGTCAAGGTTTCCGTAGCGGATATTTTCCTTTACCGTACCCGTAAAGAGATTTGTATCCTGAAGAACAATACCAAGTGAGCGGCGAAGGTCGCTCTTTTTAATTTTGTTGATGTTTATACCGTCATAACGGATTTTACCGTCGGCTATATCATAGAAACGGTTGATAAGATTGGTAATCGTAGTCTTACCTGCACCCGTGGAGCCTACGAAGGCCACCTTCTGTCCCGGCTCGGCATAGAGGCTGATGTTGTGAAGCACTATCTTTTCCTCATTGTAGCCGAAGTCCACATCAAAGAAGCGCACCTCGCCCTCAAGCTTCGTATAGGTGACGGTACCGTCCTCGTGGGGGTGCTTCCACGCCCAGAGACCCGTATGCTCCGGCGTTTCCGTAATCTCACCGTCGGCACCGTATTTGGCATTAACAAGAGTTACATAGCCCTCATCGGCTTCGCTCTTTTCGTCGATAACCTCAAAAATTCTCTTTGCACCCGCCATAGCCATAACAACCGAGTTCATTTGCTGTGAAATCTGGTTTACGGGCATTGTGAATGACCTTGAAAGCTGAAGAAATGCTACTACAGTACCTGCGCTTATGGCGAAAATACTCATAAAGCCGCTTTCGGGAAATTTGCCCTGAGAAGTAAGAATTGCAAGGAAGCAGCCCGTTATTGCAAGAATAACGTACTGAAGATGACCGAGGTTATTGTTGATAGGACCGAGCATATTGACAAACTTATTTGCCGAGAAGGTATTTTCATAAAGCTCCTCATTCTTTTTGTCAAAGACCTCCTTTGTCTTATCCTCACGGCAGAAAACCTTGATAACCTTCTGACCCGTCATCATTTCCTCTATATAGCCGTTCACGTCGCCGAGAGACTCCTGCTGCTTTATAAAGAATTTTCCGCTTTGTGAAGCTATCTTGCCCGTGAAAAACATCATAAAGGCGATGCAGATAATAACCACAACCGTCAGCGGCTTACTCGAGGTAACCATAGCCGTGAAGGTTACAATAATAGTCACAACCGAGGATATAACCTGAGGTACGGTCTGGGAAATCATCTGTCTGAGCGTGTCGGTGTCGTTGGTGTATCGGCTCATTATGTCGCCGTGACTGTTTGTGTCAAAATACTTTACGGGAAGGGACTGCATATGAGTAAACATCTCGTCTCTCACCTTCTTGAGTACGCCCTGAGCGACAACAACCATAATTCTGTTATAGGTAAAGGTGGCAACGATACCCAGAGCAAAAAGAGCCGCCATACGCAGAAGCATATTGAGAAGTCCGCTGAAATCCGTTGAGCCGCTTTTCAGCATCGGTGCAATATATCCGTCGATAAGCTCCTGAAGAAAAAGTGAGGAATAAACGTTTGCAAGGCTTGAAAGGAAAATGCAACCCACAACACAGAGCAGAAGCACAATGTGCTTTTTGCTCATATATGAGAAAATTCTCTTTATGACCTTAGGGTCAAGCTTCATACCCTCAATCTTCATCGGTACTCCGCCGTGACGGTTGGGCGGCATCTTCGGCGGCATCTTGGGAGGAGTCTTTTTTACGTTATCACTCATTTTCCTTTCCTCCCTTCTGCTGTGAGAAGTAAACCTCTCTGTATATCTCGTTATTTTCTATAAGCTCGGCGTGATTTCCGAAACCTGAAATTTCACCGCCGTCAAGAACGATGATTTTATCCGCATCTTCGATTGAAGAGATACGCTGAGCAATAATTATCTTCGTTGTTTCGGGAATGTACTGCTTGAATCCCTTTCTTATGAGAGCATCGGTCTTTGTGTCAACGGCACTTGTGGAGTCGTCAAGAATAAGTATCTTCGGCCTTTGCAGAAGTGAGCGTGCAATACAGATTCTCTGCTTCTGACCGCCGGATACGTTGGTGCCGCCCTGCTCTATAAAGGTATCGTAGCCTTCGGGCATCTCCTTTATGAAGGAGTCAGCCTGAGAAAGCTTGCAGGCTTCAATTATTTCTTCGTCCGTTGCATTTTCGTTACCCCAACGTAAATTTTCTTTAACAGTACCCGAGAAGAGCACATTTTTCTGAAGTACGGTGGCAACGCTCTTACGAAGCACGTCAAGGTCGTATTCCTTGACATTTACGCCGCCCACCTTAAGAGTACCCTCGGTGACATCGTAAAGGCGGGAGATAAGCTGAATAAGTGAGGTCTTTGAAGAGCCGGTGGAACCGATTATACCTACGGTTTCTCCGCTGTTTATTCTGATATTCACATTTTTAAGGCAGAGCTTTTCCCTGTCGCCCGAATAGCTGAAGCCTACGTTTTCGAAATCTATGCTGCCGTCCTTTACCTCGGTAACGGGATTCTCGGGAGAGCAGAGGTCACTTTTTTCCTCGAGAACCTCACAAACTCTTTCACCTGCCGCACGTGACATCGTAAGCATAACGAAAATCATGGAAAGCATCATAAGCGTTGAAAGAATCTGCATCGTGTATGAGATGACAGAGGTAAGCTCACCCGTTGTAAGCTCGGTTTCACCCGAATTTACAATAAGCCTTGCGCCGACCCATGCGATAAGAAGCATCGCCGTATAGGCACTTATCTGCATAAGAGGTGCGTTATAGGAAAGATAGAATTCGGCCTTTTTGGAAAGCTCGTATATAGTGCCCGAAACGCCCTTGAATTTCTTTTCCTCCTCATTTTCCCTTACGAAGGATTTTACCACCCTTATGCCGTGGAGATTTTCATTCACAACGGTGTTGAGCTTATCGTAAACCTTGAACATCCTCTTGAAAACAGGGTGCGCCTTGGAAACGATAAGCATAAGTCCTGCCCCGAGGAAGGGAATGATGCATAAGAATATAAGACTGAGCTTCAGGTTAATGCTCAGTGCCATTGAAAGCGAAAATATCAGCATGGCAGGCGAACGCACTGCAATACGTATTATCATCTGGTAGGCATTCTGAAGACTCGTTACGTCGGTGGTAAGCCTTGTAACAAGTCCCGAAGCGGAAAACTTATCTATGGAAGCAAAGGAAAAGGTCTGTATGTTGTGGAACATATCCTGACGCAGATTCTTTGCAAAGCCTGCCGACGCCTTTGAGGCATATGTACCCGCCGCAACGCCGAAAAAGAGACTCAAAAGGCAGATAACAACAAGAAGTCCGCCCGTTTTAAGCACGTAGCCGCTGTCATTCTTTTCTATTCCGTTATCTATAAGCTTTCCCATCAGCAGAGGGATAAAAACCTCCATAACAACCTCAAGGGATACAAATAAGGGCGAAAGCACCGAGGGAAGCTTATTTTCCCTTATGCACGCCGAAAGCCGTTTAATCATTCACAGCCACTCCTTTCAAGATTTGCTTTTATTTTATCAAGCACCCTAAGAAAAACCTCAAGCTCTGCCTCGTCTATACCCTGACCGAGCATTTCCTCAAAGCGGTCAAAGGAGGCGTCAACAAGCTTCTGTATCTCAACCGCCTTCTCTGTGAGGGTTATTTTCTTGAGCCTTGCATCATATTCAACACTCTCACGCTTTATCAGTCCGTTTTTTTCCATAAGTGAAAGTATGGAGCTTGCAGTTGAGCGCCTTATATTGAATTCCTGCTCGAAGTCCTTCTGGAAAATATCACGGTCACGGTTGCGGTGAAGATAGCCGAGGGCTCGCCCGTGAGTGCCCGTAAGCTTATCGGCGTGACACTTCGCCGCGTCACTGTCGATAAACCTCTTTATAAGCCTGTCCGTCTTGTGTATCTCAAGACCTATCCTTCTTTTTTTCATAGCTTTTCCCTTCTCATACGGCTTTTCAGGATGCCGTTTTTTTTGTTAGCCTTCGAATTGTTAGTTATCGAACTATCAAAGATTATAATACACTGTGTACCATTTGTCAACACAGTGAATGCCGAAAGTTTTTCGAAATTTATACAAAATATGAACTTTCTATAAACACTTGTTCAAAAAATATTTTTTACTTTTTTTTCGTTGAAATAACTTTCCGTTTATGATACTATTTGTATACTATAAACTAATATGGAATAGTATGCAATTCGAAACACCAGATACAGACCTTGCTCTGTTTTTCCTATACATTATAATAAGGAGATTGCTCAAATGAACAGAATTCTGAAAAAAGCAGTGAGCTTTATAATCGTCGTCACCATGCTCTGCCTTGCGGCAGCACCGATGGGTGCCTCGGCGACAGTATACCCTCAGGGGGTTACCGCTTCCCAGGCTGAGGACGCTATTGATAATACCGACCGTCTCATAGAGGGTCTTCTTGAAACCTTCGCCGACACCTCGCTCAGGGACCTTGTGATGCCCGAAATCTGTTCGGATGCAGTCCTTTCCCTGCTTCTCACCGAGGCGTATAAGGCTCTTGAAAAGAATTCCGAATCAATGTCCACTCTCGGCATCGATATCTCCGTTTCAAACGTGGCTTATTACCTTAGCAACTACAAGCAGGTAAGCGCAAAGCTCAAAACCTTTTCATCCTGGGAGCAGGTAAACCTTGACGGAGTCAGCTGGGGAGTCAGCGACAGCAAGAGCTTCGCCGTTGCGGCAAGCGCAATGTTCGGTCCTCTCAACTCAATTCTCTACACACTTCTTTGCGGCGGAAATTATCCCGTGGTCGGCTTCATCGCAGGAGTACAGGGCGAAAAGGGCTACGAAAATGCAATCGTGCCTATCTTCAACACCCTCGGACTTGACTCCTACACAAGCGCCGCCTCCTTCTACTCAATGGCAGCATCGGATAAATATTCAATGGTATACTGCATCGTCAGCGACCTTCTTTCCTTTGTCGGTGATGTGCTCGATGCCCCTGCTCAGCTTCTTACGGAAAATCTTCCCTCAATCGCTTACTTCATCACAAGCGGAGCTCTTGAGGCATCTCTTACAAGCCTTCTCGCGCCCCTTAAGGTTACGGTTCTCGGTGTACCCATTCTCAGCGTTGATACCTTCGTTGACCTGAGCGCACTTGAAAACGGTATAGATATCAACTTCGACTTCGGCGATGCCTCCGCTCTCGACGGTATGCAGATTGCTCCTCTTGACCTTGAGATCTTTGCTTCCTGCGGTACTGTGGAGGATGGCAGAGTCAAGGCAAACAAGGGCGATGTTTACATCGAGTTTCTCCGTTGGGTAATCGAAACAATCAAGCTCAATCAGGACATAATCGCAAATCTTATAAATTCAAGTGCCTCAAGCACTCAGCAGCCTGACTTTGACATAAACGCCCTTATCTCAAACCTTATGAGCAAGCCTACGGATGAAATCATTTCAATTCTCGTAAACCTGCTCGCAGGTAAGGGTGCGGTAATAAATGACCATATGTGGACCTTCAATAAAAAGAGGGACAACACCGCATTCTACACAACAAACCTTGACCGTGAGGATTTTCAGCGTGCTCTTTCCGAGGTGGATGACCTTGTGAATCAGTTTGTTGCAGAGGGCGGCGAATACACAACACTCAGAGAGCTTGCAGAGACTATGCTTTTCACAAATGCAAACCTCACTCAGATTGTAAGCAAGCTTTACTCCTTCCTTCAGGGCGAGGATTTACAGAAGTTCACCTCACTTATTGATGTGGACCTCAGCCCCGCGGCAGTTGCCGGTTATCTCACAGAAAGCAGCTACAGTGAAGCAGCCTCCATCCTTTCAAATCTCAAATCATGGGATTATATCAACAAGGACAGCATCAGTTGGGGCTTCACCGACGGTGATAAGGAGGGCTTCATAAATGCAGTCAGCGCTCTGCTCAGACCCGCAGAAAGCCTTTTCGCAATGATTCTTGCAGGCGACAAGATCACACTTCTCGGCTCTGTTGATTTTTACGGAAGCGACGGCTACAACTCGGCAATCATCCCCGTTCTTGAGGCGCTCGGCGTTTATTGTGAGGATATCCCGAGCTACAGCGAATATCTTAAGCTTGCAAAAACCGAGGGTCCCTTAAAGCCGGTTATCACCTCTCTTTTTACCCTCGTTGAAAGAGTGCTTGACAAGCCCGTATACACCTTTACGGAAATTCTTCCCAATCTTATGTATTTCCTTAATAACGGCGGTCTTGACATCTGCCTTTCCAACCTGCTTTTCCCGGTTACAAACATCCTCAATCAGCTGGGTCTGAGCGACCTTGTTGATTTCTCAAAGATTACAAAGGTTGACGTCAACGCTCTTATAAGCGGTCTTCTTTCCGATTTCAGTATAGACTTTGCCTTCGCTGAGCTGAATCTCTCTCAGTTTGAGGGTATGGGCGAGCTTGTAACGGTGGATACCAAAAGAACTCAGGCAGGCTCCCCCATCAAGATTTACGCAGTCAGCGCTGACCAGCCTGCAGTTCTGGTTACCGTTCTGCGCTTCGTTGTTGAAACAATAAAGCTTCCCGGTAATGACAGCTTTATCCTCGGACTTATCGGCTCCAACGAGGAGCTCGGCTCAAACTCCGTCATCAGTGCTCTCACTCAGGGCATTGCGGATAAGATTGCAGCTATGTCCGTTGAGGAAACTCTCGAATGGGTTTTCGATATCTTCTTCTATGAAAGAGTTACGGTTGAAACAGGAGCTGATGAAAGCTATCAGCCCGAGGTTATCTACGTTGAAAAGCATAAATTCCCCTCAGACGTTGTATCAACGGTTATTCTTATAGTACTGATGCTTTCAGCGGTTATGATACTTACCAACCGTGATAAGATAAAATTCTTCCTGCAGGACCTTAAAACCAAAAAAGCTGCTAAAAAGTAACAGGAGGCAAAAATAATGCTCGTATTAAAAAATATTGTCAAGGATTACGTCACGGGCGATACCACCCTTCGCGCCATGAACGATATCAGCATAAACTTCCGTGAAAGCGAGTTTGTTTCCATCCTCGGTCCCTCGGGCTGCGGTAAAACAACAATGCTCAACATCATCGGCGGTCTTGACCACTACACAAGCGGTGACCTCATCATCAACGGCAAGAGTACCAAAAACTTCAAGGACGAGGACTGGGATACATACAGAAACCACTCAATCGGCTTCATTTTCCAGAGCTATAACCTTATCCCCCATCAGACCATACTCGCAAACGTTGAGCTTGCCCTCACCCTTTCAGGTGTAGGCAAAACCGAAAGACGCGAAAGAGCTATCAAGGCTCTGGAGCAGGTTGGCCTCGGTGACTATATAAACAAAAAGCCCAACCAGATGTCCGGCGGTCAGGTGCAGAGAGTTGCCATCGCACGTGCTCTCATAAATAACCCCGACATCCTTCTTGCCGACGAGCCCACAGGTGCTCTCGACAGTGAGACAAGCGTTCAGATTATGGAGCTTCTCAAGGAAATCTCCAAGGATAAGCTTATCATTATGGTTACTCATAACCCTGAGCTTGCCCACGAATATTCAAACAGAATCATCCGCTTCAAGGACGGTAAGATGATTGACGACAGCAATCCCTTCGAGCCCTCCGCAGCTGATATACGTATGGAAAGAGTGAAGGCAGAGGAGGATAAGAAAAAGGGCAGAAAGCCTTCAATGAGCCTCAAAACAGCCTTCGGTCTCTCTCTGCGTAACCTTATGACAAAGAAGACCCGTACCTTCCTTACAGCCTTCGCAGGCTCAATCGGTATCATCGGTATCGCTCTCGTTATTGCTCTTTCTCAGGGTATCACCAACTACGTTGAAAGAATGCAATCCGACGCCCTTCTTGCCTATCCCTACTCAATCGAAAGAGAAGCGGTAAACACCGATACCCTTATGAATGCCTTCTCGGGTATTATGGCGGCAGGCACCAACATCGACCACGATAAGGAAAACGTTTACGTCAACCATATGCTTACGGATATGCTCAACACCTTCGTCTCCCAGGCTGACACAAACAACGTTGCCTCCTTCAAGCAGTACATCAAGGACAATCAGGATAAATTCGACGAGCTGTGTAACGATATACAGTATAAATACACCGCTCCCCTGAATATCTACCGTACCGACGCCGAGGGCGGACCGATTCACGTTAACCCCAATACCCTTCTCAACGACTTCCAGGGCGTTGACCTTATGAGTATGGTTGAGGGCATCACGGGTACAACAATCCTCGACGCATGGCACGAGCTTATCGGTGACGATGAATTCATTATGCAGCAGTACGACGTGGTATACGGCAGACTTCCCGAAAATATGAATGAGGTTGTTCTCATCCTCGACCAGAACAGTGAGGTTACCGAATTCGTGCTTTACGGTCTCGGTCTCAGAGACCAGAGCACCTTCTCCTCAGACCTTATGTCAAGCCTCGCAGGCTCAACCGACGCTATGCAGCTTGATAAAACAATGTATACCTATAAGGAAATCTGTGACCTTGAATTCAGCCTCGTTCTCAACTCCGACTTTATGGTTAAAAACGAGCAGACAGGTCTCTGGGCAGATAAGCGCTATGATAAGGACTTCCTTCAGCAGGTTATCGATAACGGCGTTAAAATCAAGGTTGTCGGCGTACTTCTCCCCAATGACGAAACTGTTTTCTCACTCGGTACCAACGGTATCTATTACAGAGGCGAGCTTCTCGACTACGTTCTTGAGCAGACAGGAAAGTCCGCACCCGTAAAGGAACAGCTTGCTAACCCCACAACCGATATTTTCACCGGTCACGAATTCAATACTCTTACCGTAAATGATATCGACCTTGTGGACATCGACTTCAACGATATCGATTTCACATACCTTAACCTTGCTCCCTTTATGAGCCTTCTCGGTGACTTTGACCTTTCAAACGTTGATATCACTGACCTTGGCAGTATGGGTGGTCTCGGCGGTCTTGCGGACCTTTCCGAGCTTAAGAAAAAGCTCATCGAGGGTGTGCTTGACGACACTCAGGTGCTCGCTCTCAAGCAGGCTTACATCGATACTCTCAACGCCAAGTCATCCTACGCAAACACCCTTGAGCGTCTCGGCTACAGTGATCCCGACAGACCCACATCAATTTACTTCTATCCCAAAAACTTCGATGCCAAGGATGAAGTTACCGAAATGATAAACTACTACAACAACAAGGTTGCTGAGGACGGTCATCCCGAATTCCAGATTACTCCCACAGACGTTGTCGGCGGTATGCTTGAAATGGTACTGAGCATCATCGATATTGTCACCTATGTGCTTGTTGTATTCATTGCAATTTCACTTATCGTTTCATCTGTTATGATCGGTATTATCACCTACATTTCCGTTCTTGAAAGAACAAAGGAAATCGGTATACTCCGTTCAATCGGTGCATCAAAGGGCGACGTTTCACGTGTATTCAACGCTGAAACCATAACCATAGGTCTATCGGCAGGTGTGCTGGGTATTATATCCACGCTGCTGCTGGAGATTCCCATAAACATACTTTTGCGTGTTCTTACAAATACACCTGCTGCGGCAGAGCTTCCCGCAAATGCGGCTGCACTGCTCATCGGCATAAGCGTATTCCTCACCTTCATCGCAGGTCTTGTACCTTCATCAATTGCTGCTAAGAAGGATCCCGTTGAGGCACTCAGAACCGAATAAAAAAAGCACCCCACGGGGTGCTTTTTTAAATGCAGAATGCAAAATGTAAAATTGCGCCGGGCGTGGGTGGAAAATGGGAAGCTCTGCCCGCCGAGTAAGAAAGCAGAAAAGTTCTTTGGTTACTTGCCTCTCCTGAAAGGTAATTCCCTCTGTTAGAGGGAGTGTCACGAAGTGACGAGGTTATAATAGCACCGAAGGTGCAAACCTTAGCCTCGCCCTCCTTGAAAGGGAGGGTGGCAGCCGTCAGGCTGA
>JAZULG010000022.1:0-19271 GCA_045603005.1 Acutalibacteraceae bacterium | reverse complement strand
CGGAGTACCTTTGTACGCCGTCGGGTAACCCAAAATAAAGCTTTTCGCTTTATTTTGGCTCGGTTTGTTCATTCTGCGCATTTTTTCCGAGCCCCTTAAAAAGGAGCTGTAAAAACTTTCGTTTTTACAGCTCCTTTTTATACTTTTTATGTTAATTCAAATTACTTATCCGTATTTTTTACAGCCCCTTTGCCGCAGACACGGAAAGGCTGTGTGCAGGAAACATATTGTAGATTTTTCCTTCGCCGTCAACCATTGTAACAGGTATCTCCGGAAGCATAAGGTGGATTGCAGAAACGAAGTTGTTGCTGTTTTCACCCGGAAAGCCCGTAACTATCGTAAGCGGCCTTCTTTTTGCAATATGAGCCGCCACCGTAAGAATGGGGTTGTCGCTGAAATAAACTGCCGTTTCGCCGCCGTGATTTTTCGCAGTACGGTACAGTCTCTCCAGAGCCTCACAGTCAACGGGTCTCTCACCGTCGGCAATAGGCAGTACCGTTACAACCTCAAGGGCAGCCTTGTTCTTTTCTGCTATATTTTTCCCCGCACTCACCAGCCTCTCCGAGGATTTTTGTGCAGTAACGCAGACAAGGACAGTTCTGTTGTTGTTCATTTTTTCGTTATACACCTCCTTTTGTGATTCCTATTATATTTATGCAAGCTAAAATCAAGTTAAAACTGCAGCCCTTAATATAATTGTATAACTTTTTGGGTTTTCAACATATTTTTCACGTGTTGATGCGATAAAAAAGAGAAAAGTACCGAATATTATCAAAAAAAGCAAAAAGCTCTTGAAATATTCTTTTTTTTTAGTATTATATATAATGGTGGAAAATTTTGGCAGAAATTTCACCGTACCTATGTTTAAAAATATTATTAAAATAAATCTATGGGGTGATAATTTGAAAGTACAATTTACAGAAACTATCCTTCGTGACGCCAACCAGTCTCTTATCGCTACAAGAATGGGCTTTGAAGAGTTTGAGGCTATTCTTCCCGAGCTTGATAAGGCAGGCTACTACTCACTTGAATGCTGGGGCGGCGCAACCTTCGACTCATGCCTTCGTTATCTCAGTGAAGACCCGTGGGAAAGACTTCGCAAAATCCGTAAGGCCTGTCCCAACACAAAGCTTCAGATGCTCTTAAGAGGTCAGAATCTCTTAGGCTACAAGCACTATCCCGATGACGTTGTACGCGCTTTTATCAGAAAGAGCGTAGAAAACGGCATCGATATCATCCGTATTTTTGACGCTCTCAACGACCTTCGCAATATCGAGGTTGCCGTTGACGAGACTCTCAAGTGCGGCGCACATCCCTCAGGCACAATCTGCTACACACTTTCACCCATCCATTCACTTGAAAACTATGTTAAGCTTGCCAAGGATATGGAAAAGATGGGCGTTAAGTCAATCTGCATCAAGGATATGGCTGGTATTATGGGTCCTCAGGAGGCATATGACCTTGTTAAGGCTATCAAGGCTGAGGTCAAGCTTCCCCTTGTTGTACACACTCACTCAACAACAGGTCTCGGCGCACTCACACTCCAGAAGGCAGTTGAAGCAGGTGCAGACGTTATCGACACCGCTATTTCCTGCTTCTCAGGCGGTACTTCACAGCCCCCCACGGAAACTCTCGTTTATGCTCTCAAGCAGCAGGGCTACGATGTTGACGTAAATATGGATACCCTTAAGAAGATCAACGATTTCTTCAAGCCCGTAAGAGCCAAGGCTCTTGAAAGCGGACTTCTCAATCCCGTTGTTCTTGCAACTGATACAGACGCACTTTCATATCAGGTTCCCGGCGGTATGCTCTCAAACCTTGTTGCTCAGCTCACAGCCGCAGGCAAGCTTGACAAGTTTGAAGAGGTGCTTCTCGAAGTGCCCAGAGTACGTGAGGACTTAGGCTATCCTCCTCTTGTTACTCCCATGAGCCAGATGGTCGGCGTTCAGGCTACACAGAATGTGCTTGCAGGTGAAAGATACAAGAACGTATCAAAGGAAATCAAGAACTACTTCCTCGGCTTTTACGGCAAGGCTCCCGGCGAGGTGAACGCAGAGCTTGCAAAGAAGATACTCGGCGATGAGACACCCGTAACCTGCCGTTTTGCAGATACTCTTGAGCCTTATATGGAAAAGGCAAAGGCAGAAATCGGCGACAAGGCTAAGAACGAAGAGGATGTGCTTTCATATATTGCCTTCCCCGCTCAGGCAGAGGCTTATTTCGACAAGCGTGACGAAAAAATAAGAAACACCTTCAAGTACACCATCAGAGAAGTATAAGGAGGTAACGTAATGCTTTTCACAAGTGATTATTCAATAAAAATGCCCATCGGTGAGGCTATCCTCCGCTCGGTTGTCGGCATTGTAACAGTCATCTGCATTCTTGCTGTCATCGCAGGACTTATACTTCTTGTTTCAAAGGTAATCAGAGCCTTCGAGGCAAAGACCGCAGGTAAAAAGACAGAAGAGGCTTCAGCTCCCGCCGCAGCAGCTCCCGCAGGTGTACCGATGCCCGCAGGTATGAATCAGGGTGAGCTTGAGCTTATCGACACAGACGAAAAACCCGCCGCCGTTATTATGGCTATCGTATCAGATAAAAGCGGTATTCCCCTTAACAGACTTGCTTTCAAGTCAATCAAACTCATGGAGGACGAAAAATAATGAAATACGTAGTTACATTAAACGGCAAAAACTATGAAGTTGAAGTTACTGAGTGTGATGCAGTTCTTCTCAACGTAACGGAGGCTGCAGCAGCACCCGTTGCAGCACCCGCTCCTGCAGCGGCACCTTCAGCTGCACCCGCAGCAGCTCCTGCAGTTGCAGGCGACGGCACAAAGGTACCCTCACCTATGCCCGGCACAATCCTCAGCGTAAACGTAACCGTCGGTCAGGCTGTTAAAACAGGCGACGTACTTCTCGTGCTTGAGGCTATGAAAATGGAAAACGATATCGTTGCTCCCTGCGACGGTACCGTTAAGCAGCTTCTTGTTTCAAAGGGCTCAACCGTAAATACAGACGACGTACTCGTTGTAATGTGATTCCCGATATTATTAAAGAAAAGGAGATTTCTTAAATGGAAATGATTAAAGATGTCCTTGTCGGCTTATGGGAATCATCAGGCTTTAATGCACTTTTCGCAGACGGTACATTCCTCTGGCAGAATCTCGTTATGATTCTTGTCTCCTTCGTGCTTCTCTATTTCGCAATCGCAAAGAAGTGCGAGCCTCTGCTTCTTGTTCCCATCGCCTTCGGTATTCTTCTTGCAAACCTTCCCGGCGCAGGTCTTATGGATGACCCCACGGGACTTATGGATACCTCAAACCTTGTAGCCGGTGCTCACTGGTACGACAGCGGTGTTTTAAGACTTATATACGCCGGCGTTAAATCCAGTGTTTTCCCCTGCCTTATTTTCCTTGGCATCGGTTGTATGACCGACTTCGGTCCCCTTCTTTCAAACCCCATGTCACTTCTTTTAGGTGCTGCGGCTCAGCTTGGCATCTATGTTGCCTTCGTTGTTGCTATCCTTGTAGGCTTTACTCCCAATGAAGCTGCCTCAATCGCAATCATCGGCGGCGCAGACGGTCCCACTGCTATCTTCCTTACAGGCAAGCTTGCAGGCCACCTCTTAGGCCCCATCGCCGTTGCCGCATATTCCTATATGGCACTTATCCCCTTCATTCAGCCTCCCATTATGAAGGCTCTTACAACAGAAAAAGAGCGTAAGGTTGAAATGAAGCAGCTTCGCAAGGTTTCAAAGGTAGAAAAGATTATTTTCCCCGTTGTTGTTCTTGTTATCTGTGCTTTCATTCTTCCCGACGTTGCTCCTCTTCTCGGCTTCCTCATGCTCGGTAACCTCTTCAAGGAGTGCGGTGTTGTTGACAGACTTTCCGACACAGCACAGAATGCTCTTATGAACATCGTTACCATTATGCTCGGCCTCACCGTAGGCGCAACAACCAACGGTCAGACCTTCCTCAAGACTGAAACCCTTCTTATTGTCGGCCTCGGTCTCTTCGCATTTGCATTCTCAACCGTAGGCGGTCTTCTTCTCGGTAAGCTTCTTTACCTTATCACAGGCGGTAAGGTTAATCCTCTTATCGGTGCCGCAGGCGTTTCCGCCGTACCTATGGCTGCCCGTGTTGCTCAGAACGAAGGCAGAAAGTATAACCCGAAGAACTTCCTTCTCATGCACGCTATGGGACCCAACGTTGCAGGTGTCATCGGCTCGGCAGCTGCCGCAGACTTCCTTCTTCCAATGTTCGGTGCAAAATAAAAAAAGTTAAACATAACCGCCGTATATTTATAAATTTTGTAAATATACGGCGGTTTTTCTTTCAATGTGAAAAATCCGACAAAAAGTGTTAAGAAGTTGTTAATATTTAATTTATACTGTTGACTAATTTTGGCTTAAATGTTACAGTTATGTTGTAGTTAAACACTACTTTTAATTTTGTATATTTTTCGTTTTCATAGTTACCTCATTCAAATTACTGCAAAAATTCCGATGCTGAGCATCGCTATTTTTGCATAAAAAAACATTATCTGCTCATACTTATAGTATAAAAAGAAAGGCGGAGGAAGCTATGGAAGAGAATCAATCCACAATTTTGCTGAAAAAAAGTCAGGCGGGCGCAAAAACCGCAATAAACTCACTCAAGGAGGTGCTGGATAATGTTGACAGTGCCGCTTTGCGTGATGAGCTCGTTGAATATCTCAATAAGCACGAATATATCGATAACGAAATAAATGCGGAGCTTCAGAAGGCGGGCGAGGAGTCCAAGGACCCTTCGGGTATGGCGCGGCTTATGAGCTGGATGAAAATCAACATAAAGCTTCTCGAAAGTCCGAAGGATAAAACCATCGCAAAGCTGATGCTTGAGGGCTGTAATATGGGAATAAGTCAGCTCAGTGAATATCTCAACACCTTCACCAAGGCAGACAGCCGTTCAAGGGAAATTGCCGAAAGGCTTCTCACAACAGAGGAGGAACTTGGCACTCTTCTGAGAAAATATCTTTAAAAAGCTTTCGGGGCACTCCTTGAAGAGTACCCCGATTTCATATTCTTATGCTTATCTCTCCGCTTGAAAGAAGTCTTTCTTCTCCGTCGGAGAGCCTTATTTTAAGGTGAAAATCTTTATCTATGTCTACAGCCGTTGCAGGGTAGCTTTCCTTAGCAGACGTAACGGTAACCTGCTTTGAGAGAATAAAGAGTCTGTCCTTGTATTCACCGTAAAATTCACGGTCTGTAAGTCTTCTGTAGTAGCGGACAAAATTGTTTGCCACCTCAGCGGCAAGGCGGTTTCTTATATCCTCACTGCCCTCGTAAACGCCTCCGGCTATATTTTCAATTTCCGCAGGGAAGCCCTCATCGGGTCTTTTTATGTTTATGCCTATTCCGACAACCGCCCACTCCATACGGTGGCCGCCTCTCCCGGCTGCGCCCTCGGTAAGAATGCCCGAAGCCTTTCTGCCGTCAACAAAAACATCGTTTACCCACTTGATTTTTGCCTCAGCACCCGTGACCTTTTCTATTGCAAGCGCCGTTGCTACCGCCGCCATAGGCGTAAGAAGGGTACTTTCCCCCGCACTGCAGTCAGGTCTTATCAGAAAGCTCATATACAATCCCGTACCGTCAGGAGAAAAGAAGCTTCTGCCCTTACTGCCCTTACCTGAAGTCTGACTGTTTGCTATAAGAAGGGAGATTTCATCCTCTCCCTCTCTTGCTCTTTTTTTCATATCCTCATTGGTCGAGCCCGTTACATCAACAACGGATATTTTTATATTCCTTGCTTCATCGGAAAGAAGGGAACGGATTTCCGCTTCCTCGGAGAGCGAATTAAACTGAGTTAAAGCCATATACAGCTACTCCTTTATAAATCAATGGCGGGATTATTCATCCCGCCCTGCTTATTATTTGTTAAGAAAATCTACAAAACGAAGGAATGCCTCTCTGCCACTTTCGTCTGTCTTGTATACACCTGCGTGTTCAAGTACCTTCGAGAATACAAGACCTACCTCCTTGCGGATAATATCCTCTGCATTCTCCTTCGTAAAGCTGTAGCTGTCCCTGAAGGAATCTACCCAGTCAGCGTGCTTTGCGGTAACCTCATTTGCACGAAGGTCCTTACCTGCAAGAATAGCCTCCTCAACTGCCTTAAGCTCTGTCTTGAGTCTTGAGGGAACTACTGCAAGACCCATACCCTCGATAAGACCGATGTTTTCCTTCTTGATGTTATGAAGCTCCTTGTGGGGATGATATACACCGTCGGGATGCTCCTCGGTTGTGATATTGTTACGAAGCACGAGGTCAAGCTCGTACATATCTCCCCTCTTTCTGGCGATGGGAGTAATTGTGTTGTGGGGAGTACCCTCTGTTTCGGCAAAGATAAATGCATCTGCGTCGGTATAGCCTCTCCATGCGTCAAGAATCTTACCGCCAAGGGACACAAGTCTGTCACTGTCTGTGCCGCTGATTCTGATTACGGACATAGGCCAGTTAACAATACCTGCCTTTACGTCCTCAAAGCCCTTGAAGGTTATTTCCTTTTCAACGGGAGCCTTTGCCATGGGGAACTCGTAGTTACCGCCCTGGAAATGCTCGTGAGCAAGGATTGAGCCGCCTACAATGGGAAGGTCAGCGTTTGAGCCTACAAAATAGTGAGGGAAGAGCTTGACAAAATCAAAGAGCTTGCCGAATGCACCCTCGTCTATCTTCATAGGTGTATGCTGTGAATTGAATACGATACAATGCTCGTTATAGTAAACATAGGGAGAATACTGGAAGCCCCACTGTGTACCCGCAACGGTAATGGGGATAATACGGTGGTTCTGTCTTGCAGGGTGATTCATTCTGCCTGCATAGCCCTCGTTTTCCACACAAAGAAGACACTTGGGATATGAGCTCTGCTTCATAAGCTTAGCCGCCGCAATAGCCTTCGGGTCCTTTTCGGGCTTTGAAAGGTTAACGGTAATATCAAGCTCGCCGTACTTCGTATCGGTTTTCCACTTAAGGTCCTTGACAATACGGTAGCGTCTTATGTAGTCTGTATCGCAGCTTAATTTATAATAGTAGTCCGTAGCTGCCTCGGGAGAAATCTCATCGTAAAGGTCATAGAAGGTGGAAATAACCTGTGAGGGTCTGGGCACAAGAGCACTCATAACCTTTGTATCGAAAAGGTCACGGCTTGTGATATCATTTTCAATAAGTCCCTTCTCCACTGCAAAATCGAGAATCTCACTGAGGATTTCCTCAAGTCCTTCAAAGCTGCATTCCTCTTCAGACTCAGCATACTCGTCAAGAGAGAGCAGCTCAAGAAGACGGTTAGTTGTGTAAATCACATCACTTTCCTCTATGAGACCGCACTCAAGAGCATAGGTGATAAGTTTCTTTATGCTTTCATTTATCATTATGAAACACCTCTTTTTTATATTCTACAGAATATAATACACTATCAGGACACAAAAAATCAACTGATTTCTGTGACAAATTGGTCACTGCAGAATAGAATAATAATAAAAAATCAATTTTCTGCGGAGGTAATCGGATGAAAGCTAACACTGACTTCTTTTTGGGCGGAAATACACCGCGGGGCTTCGTCTCATTTTTTGATGAGCTTTATAATCCCTATAAAACCTCGGGTGCATATATCATCAAGGGCGGTCCCGGTACGGGAAAATCAACGTTTATGAAAAAAATTGCCGATGTGCTTGAAAAGAAAGGCGTAGCAGTAGAAAGAGTACACTGTGCATCTGACCCTGAAAGTCTCGACGGAATAATAGCTCCCGATATTGATTTTTCAATAGCGGACGGCACCTCGCCTCACGTGCTTGAGCCTAAATTTCCCGGAGCCGCCGAAACCATCGTCAACCTCGGTCAGTTCTGGAATAAGGAGCTTCTTTGCAGCAACCGTGATGCAATAGTGCGTCTCACTCTCGAAAATTCACTGTGTCATCGGAGAAGCAGCAATTATCTTTCGGCGGCCGGAAGCCTTGACAGCCAAACCAAAGCTCTTGCCGCTTCCTTTGTGCGCAACGAAAAAATTGACTCCTTCGTTACAAGATTTGCTGCCCGTGAGCTGAAAAAGACCTCCTCGAAGGAGCTGGGCAGACGGTACAGAAGATTTCTTTCCGCTATAACCCCCGACGGTACCGTTGTCTTTGAAAACACGGTAAAAAGGCTTTCTTACCGCATAACAGCTCTTGAGGACAGCTACGGTGTTGCTGCCCCACTCATTGTTCAGAGAATCGGAGACGTGGCAGTAAGAAAGGGCTATGACGTTATTCTCTGCGCTTGCCCGCTTGACCCTGCTTGCTTTGAGCATATTATAATTCCCGACATAGGTCTTTCGCTTATTACGGTAAAAAAAGAGCATCCCTTCACCGTAGAACCGGACAGAATTATACACTGTGACCGCTTTATGAGAGAAGAGTTGTACGAGCACCGCAGCTCCTTAAGGCTCAACAGAAAACTGAAAATTCTTCTGATTAAAGAAGCGGTACAGCTTCTCAGAAACGCCCGGGACACCCATACCCTTCTGGAAAAGGAGTACGCAAAGGCTATGGATTTTGATGCGCTGAGCAAATTTACCGCAGAATTTACCGATAAAATTTGCTCATACACGGAAATTTAACATTTTACCCTTGAAAAAGCTGACAAAAAATAGTATTATATTATACGGTATAAAACCTATGAAACAGAAAGGATGAAAAATATGTGGCAGCTTAAAAAAGCTTATTGCAGAGCTTATCAGCAGATTTTCAAAATTGCTACCTCCACACCCTTCTTTGACTGGTCAGAGCCTTACGTTCTTGACGGCCCCGGTGCAATCCGCAGGCTTCCTGCATTCATCGAAGAAAAGGGTCTCAAGAAGCTTATGATCGTTACCGATAAGGGACTCATGGGCATCCATCTTCTCGATTCCCTTTTTGAGGAAATGGAAAAGACAGGCGTTGAATACGTGGTTTATGACGGCACTCAGCCCAACCCCACAATCCAGAACATTGAGGATGCACGTAAGCTCTATGTTGACAACGGATGTGACGGTGTTATCGCCTTCGGCGGCGGCTCACCTATGGACTGCGCTAAAATCGCAGCAGCAAGAGTTACCAACCCCAAGAAGCCCGTTAAGAAAATGCGCGGTCTTCTCAAAATCACACACAAGCTTCCTCCCCTCTTTGCAGTTCCCACAACTGCAGGTACAGGCTCAGAGGTTACACTTGCAGCGGTTGTAAGTGACCCCGAAACCCACGAGAAGAACGCTTGTAACGATCCCAAGCTCCGTCCCAAGTACGCAGGGCTTGACCCCGTGCTTACAGTAGGTCTTCCCCCTCACATCACTTCAACAACAGGTATGGATGCTCTTACCCATGCAGTTGAGGCTTACATCGGCAAAAGCGGTGTAAAGTCAACCGACGACTATGCAATCAGAGCTACTAAGATGATTATCGATAACATCGAAAAGGCTTATGCAAACGGTAAGGACATCGAAGCACGAAACGATATGCTTTGGGGCTCCTTCTATGCAGGTATGGCTTTCACAAGAGCTTACGTCGGTTATGTACACGCTATTGCTCATAACCTCGGCGGTCACTACGGTATTCCCCACGGTCTTGCAAACGCAGTTATCCTTCCCTATGTGCTTGAATACTACGGTGAAAGCGCTCACAAGAAGCTTGCAGTTCTTGCTGAAACCTCAGGCGTAAAGACTGACGGCACAGATGCAGAAAAGGCTGTTGCTCTTATCGAAAAGATCAAGGAGCTCAACAAGAATATGAATATCCCCGACAAGTTCGACTGCATCAAGGAAGAGGATATTCCCGTTATAGTTAAGCGTGCCCTTAAGGAAGGCAATCCCCTCTACCCCGTTCCCAAGATTATGGACGAGGCAGACTGCGAAGCAGTTATCAGAAGACTTATGAAATAATTAAAAGCTCCCGATGGGAGCTTTTAATTATTTCAGGGATTAGGAGTCGGGGTTGCTTTCGGCAACGAACTGTAGTCAGGTTTTTCGCCGATAGTGTTTTGCCACTTCTGCGCGTAACTACTAACTACTCTATTATACCTCACGGAGTGGGAATAACCTTACCGATTGCACCCCGTCGGGCGCAATTCTGCTTTTTGCATTCAAAAAGCACCGCTGATTGCGGTGCTTTTCTTTTCTCTTATCTTGGAAGGGAGTCCGAAAGCTTGATGAAATCAATCTTATCCATCTTCGTTCTCGGAAGGGCATCCATAATCTCAATTCTTCTGGGAACTGAATAACCCTCAAAGTTTTCCTTGCAGAATTTCATAAGCTTTTCCTTTGCTTCTTCTCTGTCTGCATTTGAATCAAGAAGAGACACAACAAGCTTAACATAGGGCTTACCATTTTCGTCATAGCCCTGGCAGGCACAAGCCTCGCTTATGTAATCGAGTGCGAGTATTCTCTCTTCAAGCGTAGCAGGATAAATATTGTAGCCTGCGATAATGATAATTCTCTTGATACGGCTTGTGAAAACAAGATGTCCGTCGGCATCGAGGAAGCCTACGTCACCGGTTTTTATCCATTTCTTGCCGTTTTCATCAGTGTAAATACCTGTATCCTTTACAACTTCATCGGGAAGGTATCTGTTCATCATGGTTTCACCCGAAATAACAACCTCTCCGATTTCACCCTCTTCAAGTCTGTTGCAGTCATCGTCCCAGATTTCAACAGTAGTACCGTAAACGGGACGTCCGACTGTTGTAGCCTTATAGTCGGGAACACCCACATTGGTTGTGCAGACAGCACACATTTCCGTAAGACCGTAGCCTCTGCACATCTTTGTTTTTGCACCGAGCTTCTTGAGCTTTGCGTTGAAAAGACTCACAAATTCGTCACTTACGAAGTCACCGCCGGCAGAAACAATCTTTAAATTCTTTACACCATCATTTTCGAAGTTATCCTCTTCAAGCATCTTCTGGAACATCTTCGGAACGCCGTTAAAACCTACAACACAGTATTTTCTGATAATATCGTTGACCTGTCGCGGATCAAACTTCGTAATCATAATAGGTCTGTAGGCGTTACAAAGAGAGTAATGCATTGCTACACCGAGGCCGTAGGCGTGGAAACAGGGAAGAGCGCAGATTGAATATGCATTGCTGTAATCGTGTTCGGGGTCGAGAGCATACATTGCATATGCAAGGAAGTTAAGTGAGTAGTTTGAGTGAATGATCGTCTTGCTCTTACCGGTAGTTCCGCCGCCGTGAAGATAGATTGCATCATCCTTATAGGGAGCAACAACGGAAGGTACCTCAGGCAGCTCCATTGCAAGAATATCCTTATAAATATACACATTTTCGTGGTCGGGCACCTTTGCATTCTGTGCTTCGTTACCCTTTGCGTACTGATAGGCAATACCGTCGCAGAAATCTGAGGTAGAGCATACAATTGTTGGATATTTCTCTATAATACTGCTGTAGGGACCTGCGAAAAGGTCAAGCATAAACACAGCCTTACTGCCCGTATGCTCCATAATTTCCTCGAGCTGATTGGGAGGAGTGAGAGGGTGAACAAAGTTTGCAATTACACCAAGCTTTATAAGTGAATAGAAAGCGACAAAGGCGTGTCCGCAGGTGGGAAGGAAGGCGGTCATAACGTCGCCCTTCTTTATACCCTTTGAAGCAATGAAGGAAGCGACCTTTTCAATATCGGCAAAAAGCCTCTTCATTCCTGTCTCCGACTCAACGGGACCTACCGGCGTAACAAAGGCTGTATAATCATCGCCAAGCACACGGGATATTCTTTTGTAGCTGGCAAGGAGATAGTCATAGCAGGATTCATCATAAGGCTTTGTAAGATAGTTTTCAATAGGAATTCTCGGTGTAAAAAGCATTTTCTTTCTCCGTTTCTTTTTAATTCTCGTGTATTATAGTCCTATAAAACAGCAAAGTCAATGTATATTTTCCCACAGTTTGTATAATTTGTTACACCTTGTCTGCTTTTGTACCTCGGAACTTGCCACTTAACAAAATGTTAACTGTTTAAACATAAGTATGTCTTGTATAAATGATAGACTCGGAGCAACAGACAATATATAAAGAAAAGGGAGAGACATTATGACAAAATGCTGGTTTGACTATAAAACGGTAATCGTAACGGGAGCATCAAGCGGTATAGGAAAGCTCCTTAGCGAAAGGCTCATAAAAGACCACGGCTGCACTGTTATAGGCATCGCAAGAACAGAAAGTAAGCTTGCCGACTTCAGAGAGAGCCTCGGACAGTTTTCTCACAAATTTGATTACTTCGCCTTTGATGTTTCCGATAAGGATAAGTGGAATTCTCTTGCAGGAGAGCTTGAGGAAAAGGGCATTCAGGTCGATATGCTCATAAACAATGCAGGTATTCTTCCGAAATTTGACCGATTCGAACACTATACTCTTGAAGAAATCGACACGGCTATGCAGATAAACTTCTATTCCTGCGTATATTCAATGAAGGCTCTTATGCCCCATATTATGAAATCCGACTCTGCGGCGATAGTCAACATTGCTTCCTCCGCCGCTCTCTGCTCACTTGCAGGTACCTCCGTATACTCAGCCAGCAAAGCGGCACTTAAAAGCTTCACCGATGCAGTACGTGAGGAAACAAGAGGCCGCTGCTACATCGGCCTTATCTGTCCCGGCTTCACAAAAACCGACATTTTCCGCAGTCAGAAGGAAAGCTCATCAAAAAGTCAGAAGGCTATGGATATGGTGAGTACCTCCTGCGACAGAATGGTACGTCTTATTATTAATAGTATATGGCACAAAAGAGAGGACTCCGTTTTCGGCGTTGACGCCCATCTTATGGATGTGGGCAACAAGCTCTGCGGTACTCTCTGCTCAAATATCGCAGGAAAGGTAATGAAGCTTTCAGGGCTTGAAATGTTCAGAGATATTTTCTTCTGAGAAAAACTTACCAAAACACAAAAAAAGAGCAAAAGAAAGAATAAGAGAGAAAAAGAAAGCAAAAAAGAGCTTGCGGAAGAGTAGGTTTTAAAAATCGACTTCTAAATAATCTCAAATCGGACCGAATCAGCTCAAAAGGAATATTGCTTTTTCCGACTTTATATAATAAAATATAACCATACTGATTCAGTAAATAAAAAGAAGGAGGTGTCCTATGGGACCAATGGAAATTTTCTGGCTCGCAGCAGGTATTTTCTTCCTCGTTGTTGAAGCCGCCACCCCGACGCTTGTGTCTATCTGGTTCGCTCTGGGTGCCTTTGCAGCACTGCTTGCAGCCTTTTTCGGTGCACAGCTCTGGATTCAGATCCTTGTCTTTCTCGTTGTTTCCGCTATCGCACTCGTTGCCACACGCCCCCTTGCAAAAAAATATCTCGACAAAAAGCATATACCCACTAATGCGGATATGGTAATCGGCAAGGAAGGTGTTGTTACCGAGGAAATTGATAATCTCAATGCTCGCGGTGCCGTTTCCTGTCAGGGAAAGGTATGGACGGCAAGAAGTGCAGACGGAAAGGTTATCCCCGCAGAAGGCAAGGTAACCGTTGACGCCATCGAAGGCGTAAAGCTCATCGTAAGCCCGGCAGAGGATTCTGCAAAATAATAAAAACAAATATTTAAAAGGAGAAACAAAATGGAATTTTTAATCATCCCCTTATTTGCAATTATCGTAGTTATTCTTGCAAAAAACATCAAGGTTGTTCAGCAGGCAAGAGCCGTTGTTGTTGAAAGACTCGGCGCTTATCAGACCACATGGAGCGTAGGTCTTCACTTCAAAATCCCCTTCATTGAAAGAGTTGCAAAGACCGTTTCGCTCAAGGAGCAGGTTGTTGACTTCCCGCCTCAGCCCGTTATCACAAAGGATAACGTTACAATGCAGATTGACACCGTTATCTATTTCCAGATAACAGACCCCAAGCTTTATACCTACGGTGTTGAGCATCCCCTCACAGCTATTGAAAACCTCAGTGCTACAACTCTCCGTAACATCATCGGTGAGCTCGAGCTCGACCAGACTCTTACATCACGTGATATCATCAACACAAAGATGAGAGGTATCCTTGACGAGGCAACAGATCCCTGGGGTATCAAAATCAACCGTGTTGAGCTTAAGAACATCCTTCCTCCCAAGGAAATCCAGAACGCCATCGAAAAGCAGATGAAGGCAGAGCGGGAACGCCGTGAAGCTATCCTTAAGGCAGAGGGTGAAAAGAAGTCTGCTATCCTTCTTGCAGAAGGTGAAAAGGAATCAGCAGTTCTTCGTGCAGATGCAGAAAAGCAGGCTCAGATTCTTAAGGCAGAGGGTGAAGCTGAAGCTATCATCAAGGTTCAGCAGGCTACTGCAGAGGGTATCCGTCTCTTAAGAGAAGCAAACGCTTCCGACGAGGTTATCAAAATCAAGGCTCTCGAGGCCTTTGCTGCAGCCGCAGACGGCAAGGCAACAAAAATTATCATCCCCTCAGAGATTCAGTCTCTCGCAGGTCTTGCAACCTCCTTCAAGGAAGTTATTTCCGAATAATGTACAACATCATAAAGGCTGTGTTTTCGGACACAGCCTTTTTTCAATAACACCTCAGACTACTCTTTACAAAGTCCTCTGCCTGTGCTATATTTATTATACAGTGTAACATTTTGCACACTATGTACCCTTTATAAGGAGGAACGTTATGGCAACAAAAGAATACAGCTGCGTGAAGAAAACAAAAAGATCCTTTGAAAACGCCCTTGTAGAGCTTTCAAAGGAATACCCCTTAAACAAAATAACCGTAAAGCTGATCTGTGAAAAAGCAGAGCTCAGCCGCAATGCCTTTTATTTCCACTATGAGGATATCAACGATCTGCTGAAATCCATAGAGGATTCCCTTGCGGCTCAGGCAGAGCTTCTTCTCGCTTCCCTTAAGGATATCGGCTTCCCCAAAAACGTATATGCCACCGTGGAGGGCCTTATCAATCTTTTCGATGAGAATAAGGATACCTGCAGTATGCTTTTTGACAAATCCTTTTCAGAATCCTTCACTCAGCGTATGAGTAAGCTTTTCTGCGATTTCAATTATCAGTACTTCGTTGAATATCACGGAGAAACCAAGAAGGTACGCTTTGAGTTTTTTTACACCTTTATCTCCAGCGGCTTTTACGGTCTTCTCAGCCATTGGCTTGATAACCCCGAGGCTATGACAAAAAATGAAGTTATTGCAATGGTATATATTTTCGTCAAGAGACTTCTCATTCTCGACGACCCGGATATAAGCGCCGCAATAATCAGAAGGGACAAATAATTATGGAATATTCAAAGCCTGCTGAAAGCCTTTTCGGCAAGTATCTTTTCGTGTATTTCGTCGGCAACGGCGAGGGTGAGGAAAGGCTTCACTTTGCCGTAAGCGAGGACGGCTATAATTTCAAGGCTCTCAACGGTAACAACCCCGTTATCACCCAGACAAAGGGCAAGAAGTGTGTCCGCGACCCCTATATCTTCAAGAGCCGAAAGGGAGAATGGTATATAATCGGCACCGATATGAGGTGTGAGGAGGGCTGGGAATCAAACCACGCTCTCATCACATGGAAAAGCGACAATCTTACCGATTGGTATGACGAAACAGTAATCGACATAAGGGAGCTGGGTGATAATTACGCCGACACTACCCGCGCCTGGGCACCTCAGGCTATGTGGGATGAGGAGAAGGGTAAATACTTTATTTACTGGGCACATTCCACCAAAAGGCACAACACCGCCGGGCTTTACTACGCCTATTCAGAGGATATGAAAACCATATCCGAGCCTAAGCCTCTTTATTGCAGAGAGGGAATACAGACCATAGACGGTGATATAATATACAATAAGAAGGACGGCCTTTACTATCTTTATTTCAAGCACGATGAGGACCAGACCATCGCAGTTGTTACCTCCCCGAGGCTCAGCGGCCCCTACGAAGATAAGCCTGTGGTTGTCTCACTTGCCCCGAGCGGTGTTGAAGGCAGTCAGTTGTACCCGATTAACGGCACCGACACCTATGTACTCATTATGGATGAATACGGAAAGGGCAGATTCTTTATGCAGCAGACTGAGGATTTCAAAACCTACCTGCCCGTTGACCGTGAGGACTACACTATGGACTTTTCTCCCCGTCACGGCTCAATAGTTTCAATCAGCGATGAGGACTATGACCGCCTTGTTAATAAGTGGGGATTTTAGGGTGACGAGTATAATCCGAACTCGCCTGAAAGAGTGAATTTCCACGCCTCTTTCGGCAATTCGGATTAGAAAGGCGACAGCCTGTCGGCATCCTCATTATCCAAAATAGCCGCAAAAATTTACACTTTCAGGTCAAAGATTTTTTGCGCCGGAGATTTTTGACAAATCAAGGCACAAAACGCAGCAAATCCTATCGGATTTGCGAGTATTTTAACGAAGAGGTGGCGGAAATCTACCCGCAAAAAAACGGGTTCGGATTATACTCGTCACCCTAACCGTATTATGAAAAAATCAAGCCATCGGAAAAATCCGATGGCTCTTGGTTTTATTTATCAACATGGAATATTGTCGGGATAAAATCCTTTGCGGTTTTGTTTTTTATCTGAATATAAATAAGCTCTAAAAGAACAAGGGACATAACAGTGCAGCTTACAACCATCCAGAGATGAGCAAAGCCGAAATGTGCTGCTACAGGGAAGGCGAAAAGGAACGCACCGAGAGACTTTCCGAGATAGGTGTGAGGCAGATAGAACTTGCCGAACTTCTTAAGAGCAAAGAACGCAGCTCCGAAGCCTACAGCAATATTTATACCGAGCCACACGAGAAGCCACCAGGGAATCAAGCCCTTCAATATAAAAATCTTAACGAAGGAAAGATAAGTAAGCACGTCACCTATTGTGTCAAGAGCGGCACCCAGAGAGCTTGAGCTTCCTGTTTTTCTTGCAATAGGGCCGTCGATAAAATCCGTAAAACCGCAGTAAACATAAACTATAAGATAGGGTGTGGTAAAATCATTGCACATAAACAAAAAAGCCGCACCTATCATTCGGCTTGATGTCACAATGTTCGCAAGGTACTTCTTCATAAAATCATCCTTAATTTTTATTCACTCTTCTTAATCTTTTTTAATATTTTATCACAGCTTTTTTATTTATGCAAGCCTTTTTTAGATTTTCTATAAAATAAAATTGCCGTATCCGAGGATACGGCAAGCTTTCATTACTTTTTATTATTTAGTATTTTTGGTTTCTTCCTTCTTCTCTTTCTCAGCGTCAACCTTACCGGCATGGAAAATCGATGCAACGAAGGGCTTTGCTTCCTTGAGTCTTATCATAATGAGGAAATTTTCAAAGCCGCAAAGAGCGAAGACTATACCTACAACAAGGAAAAGAACCTTGATGTCCTTTGTGAAGTAGTAAATATAAGGAGATGCTGCCACACATACACCGAGAAGCTTATCAAAATATGTATGAGGGAAGGTGAACTTCTTGAACTTGATTTGTGAAAGAGTTGCAGAGCAAAGGAAGAAGAATATTGCGGCACCGATAAGACCAAAGAACCACAGATTTCCTTCGTAGAGCTTCTGCCAGATGATAACCTTAACGGGAGCCATACCGATGAGAAGGTCTCCTATTGTGTCAAGTGTAACGCCGAGCATACTGCAGCAGTCGAACTTTCTTGCAAGATAGCCGTCCACAGCATCAGTTGCAGCAGAGATACCGTAGATAATCAGAAACGGTACCGTAAAATCCTCAAATCCGATAAGAAGAACCAGCGCACCGATAATTCTTATGCAGGAAAACATATTGGGCAAATGCTTTTTCATATTGTACATCTCCTTTTTTATTAAAACAAAAGGTCTTAATAAATCCTTATAAAGTCTAACAAATAATAGCATTGTTTTGCTTTTTTGTCTACAATTTTTTTCAGAAAACTTCTCATAATGAAAAAAGTTTACAATTCTTCATATATCTTAGCAAAAAAAGAGACGCCCCGGGGGCATCTCCTTTTATTTTATAATCAGAATTCCATTTTTGCTTCGATGTAAGCAACAAGCTCGTCAATCTTAACTCTTTCCTGCTGCATTGTGTCACGGTCACGTACCGTTACACAGCCGTCTTCAACTGAATCAAAGTCGTAGGTAATGCAGAAGGGAGTACCGATTTCATCCTGACGGCGGTATCTCTTACCGATTGAGCCTGCATCGTCAAACTCGGTCATAAACTTCTTCTGAAGCATATGGTATACTTCCTCAGCCTGCTCGTTGAGCTTCTTTGAAAGAGGAAGAACTGCTGCCTTGACGGGAGCAAGAGCGGGATGGAAGTGAAGAACAACTCTTGTATCGTTCTTTTCGGCGTCAACAACCTCTTCGTCATAAGCCTCGGTCATAAGAGCAAGGAAGAGACGCTCAACACCGAGAGAGGGCTCGATAACATAGGGAATGTATCTTTCGTTTGTGGTGGGATCAAAATAGTCAAGGCTCTTGCCTGATGTGTTGATGTGCTGAGTAAGGTCGTAGTCAGTTCTGTCTGCAACGCCCCAGAGCTCGCCCCAGCCGAAGGGGAAGAGATATTCAAAGTCTGTTGTAGCCTTTGAGTAGAAGCAGAGCTCATCCTTATCGTGGTCACGAAGACGAAGGTTCTCCGGTTTCATGTTAAGGCTGTAGAGCCAGTCACGGCAGTATGCTCTCCAGTAGTCGAACCATTCAAGGTCTGTGCCGGGCTTGCAGAAGAATTCAAGCTCCATCTGCTCGAACTCACGTACGCGGAAAATGAAGTTACCGGGAGTGATTTCGTTACGGAAGGACTTACCTATCTGTGCAACACCGAAGGGTACCTTTCTTCTTGTTGTTCTCTGGATGTTAGCGAAGTTTACGAAAATACCCTGAGCGGTTTCGGGACGAAGATAAATTTCGTTCTTGCTGTCCTCTGTTACGCCCTGGAAGGTCTTGAACATAAGGTTGAACTGACGGATATCGGTGAAGTTATGCGCGCCGCAGTCGGGGCAGGGAATATTCTTTTCGTTTATGTAGTTGGTCATTTCTTCATTTGACCAGCCTGCTACGTTGGTACCGTCAAAGTTCTCGATGAGATTGTCAGCTCTGTGACGTGTCTTACATTCCTTACAGTCCATAAGAGGGTCGGAGAAGCCGCCGAGGTGACCTGAAGCAACCCATGTCTGAGGATTCATAAGGATAGCTGAGTCAAGACCTACGTTGTAGGGGTTTTCCTGAACGAACTTCTTGAGCCATGCCTTCTTGATGTTGTTTTTGAGCTCTACGCCGAGAGGGCCGTAGTCCCATGTGTTGGCGAGACCGCCGTAAATTTCGCTGCCG
>JAZULG010000021.1:0-7102 GCA_045603005.1 Acutalibacteraceae bacterium | reverse complement strand
GCTCTGGCTCAAGGGCGAAACAAGCGGAAACTATCAGCACATTGTTTCCATAACTGCAGACTGTGACAAGGATGCTCTTACCGTTATGGTTGAGCCTGACGGTCCTGCCTGCCACCTCGGTACGACCTCCTGCTTTGAGAACCCCCTCTTTCAGAGCGAGGACAGACACGAGTTTTCCTATGAAGGCCTTATGAAGCTTATTGAAGGCAGAAAGACCGACGAAAAGGAAGGCTCATACACAACCTACCTTTTCAAGAAGGGACTCGATAAAATCCTCAAAAAAGTCGGCGAGGAATCGACAGAGGTTATAATCGCCGCAAAGGCTGAGGATAAAAAGGAAACTATATATGAAATTGCCGACCTTGCTTATCACGTAATGGTGCTTATGGTTGAAGCCGGTATCTCTCTCGAGGATATTCACAGAGAGCTCGCCTCAAGGCACGTTATCGATCACAAGGTAAAGCAGGAAAAGATGACAAACTGACAAATAATTACTTAACAGTTCTTCTGTCTTATATTCAGAAGGGCTGTTTTTCTGTCATTCTCTTTACTGTTTATTAATATAAAATCTTTACAAACGTAAATAAGAATGATATCATCAGTTTATAAATAATTTGGAGGGTACATTATGAAGCTTAATCCGCAAGAGTATACCCTTAAGGTAATATGCGAAGATACTACAACAGATGCAGTTGCAACAGCTGAAGTAAACGGTGATGCTTTGGAATTGTATCTATATGCACTCAGGGACAGACCGAAATTTATTGAAATTCAGTGGCAGACCGACTTCGGCAGTGATACACTGCTTCTCGGAGACGCGTGGGAGCGAAGCTACGGAAATCTCGGATTCAGAAAAGCTTCCGAGGCAGACGGCTATATGCCCTGGTACTTTATGGCAACGGACAAGATAGAATCTCTTTGCTTCGGTGTAAAAACAGGAGCTAATTCCTTTGTCAGCTTCAGATTTTCCGACGGTACTTTAAAGGCTCTCGTAGACTGCAGAAACGGCGGAAACGGAGTACATCTGAACGGAAGAAGAATTCATCTTGCATCATTCGTATACAGAAGGTACGATAATGCGAATGTTATTGAAAATCTCAAGGATTTCTGCAAAGCTATGTGCAGCGCTCCCCTTTTGCCCAAGGAGAGAATCTACGGAGGAAATAACTGGTACTATGCCTACGGTAAAAGCAGCTATAAGCAGATAATATCCGATGCAAAGCTTCAGGTTTTTCTTGCCCGAGGAATTGAAAACAAGCCCTTTCAGGTTATTGATGACTGTTGGCAGAAGCACAGCTGTGAGGGGCCCTGGTATCCCAACAGAAAATTCAGGGATATGAAAAAGCTTGCAGACGAAATCAGAAAAATCGGTGTAAGACCGGGTATATGGGTAAGGCTTCTGCACAACAGAGACAAGACAATTACCAAGGAAATGCGCATATTGAGAAACGGAAAACGCCGATACCTTGACCCAACACACCCTGAGGTACAGAAATATATAATTTCTGATATTGAAAGAATTAAAAGCTGGGGCTATGAGCTTATAAAGCACGATTTTTCTACCGCTGATCTTTTCGGCAATTTCGGATTCAGCCTTGATGCAACAATAACAAAAATTGACGGATGGCATTTTTATGACAAAACGAAAACCAATGCTGAAATTGTTATCGACTTTTACCGTCTCATCAAGGATGCTTGCGGAGATATGCTTATAATCGGTTGCAACACTGTTTCTCATCTTTCCGCAGGTCTTGTGCATATAAGCAGAACAGGCGACGATACAAGCGGAAAAGAGTGGTTAAGAACAAAGAAAATGGGCGTAAATACACTTGCATTCCGACTTGCACATAACGGAATTTTTTATATGTGTGACGCTGACTGTGTGGGTATTCTGAAAAAGCATATACTCTGGGAGAAAAACCGTCAGTGGCTCCACTTACTCTCTTACAGTAACACTCCGCTTTTTATATCCTGCACAGATAAAATAAGCGAAGAACAAAAACGTGATATAGCAAAAGCTTATAAGATTTTCAATTCACCTCACGAATTTGCTCCGATAGATATCTTTGACAATAAAACACCTAAAAGATGGTTAATTGACGGAAAAGAGTATAATTACGATTGGTAAACTCCTATCGTGATAATCACTATGTATAAAATCTTAACCGATTTTTCTTTACAAGCTAAAAAACCTCACGGATACTATCCGTGAGGTTTTTTGATGTTTAAACGGAATGCATCGGTCTGATCCTGTTACCAAATTACAAACCGATATATTTACCGTTTTTACTGCTTCTGCTTGTAGCTCTTGCAGAAATGGGGAATTGCCATTGAATCAGGACTTGTTTTTTCGTGTGTAACTTCGATTTTATCAAGTCGGCACTTATCACAGCCTACGTGGTATTCACACTCGTTTACTGAGCATTTTACACCTGTATTTTCCATAAATGTCACCTCCCGTACAGTGAGAAACTCACCGTGCAGCAATATTATTGCCCGGGAGACCGGTTGTTATGCAAAGTAATTAACAATTCCTTTAATGAAATCAATAATTTTCATTACTGTTTCGTAAATAATCGAAACAACGGTTTTAACGCCGAATTTTTCAAGAATGTCAACGGTGTCATCACCTATTACATCGCCCATACCGTTTTCGTATTCGTCGGCAACATAAGAATTTTCACTGTCAAAATCCGCACCTTCACCGTTCATAAGTACGAAATCAAAGGTGCGCTGACCGATAGGTGTTGCAGTATCAATTACGTATGAAACGGAAATTTCAAAATTACTTAAGCTTACCTCTTCAAATTCACCGATATACTCAAGAGCCTTGCTTTCGCCGGGTCTGAGAACAACAGGTGAAAAACGGAAGCTTATATCGTCTGTACCTCTTACATTGATTGCAGTTACCATAACGCTGCTTTCCTTACATACATTTGTGATTACAAGTGCATTATCCTCTGCTGAGGCATATCCCTCAACACTGCTGTCAAACTGTGCGTGAATGGCGTGTGCAGGATTAGTTGTTGCGTGGAACTGCGGGAATCTTGCAAATGAATGCACATCGTAGCTTTCATCATTCAGAAGAAGTGTATAAAGGAGGTCTTTTGTGTACTCATCCTTATAGGTCATTCCGTGATGATAATCCTGAATATACCAGGTGTGCTCGGGAAGGTATCCTGTTGAAGCATCAACTGTCATTGTGGGTGAAAGCTGATTGAAGCCGGTGTCAACCGCCTGAATATATCCGTCTGCAAATCTTTCACCGAAGGGTGCACATACTGCACCTGTAGCAGCCGCTGTGGGAATAATGGCATCAGATGAAACGGACATTCCTGTTACGATCTGGATATCGTAGCCTGCCATAATATATACGTTTGTGCCTGCCTGCTGTGCCTTTCTGAATCCGTCGTAATAATTATATTCTCCGTCGGCAGACATAATCTCATAGTGCATAAAGTCGCTTTTTTCGATAAGTCCTGCATTAAGTTCTTCATCGAGAAGCTCTGCTTTAAGTTCATCATAATACTCAAGAGGGATAAAATCCCAAAGACTGCCCCAATATCCGATTGTCTCAAAGCAATAAGGTACGAGTGCACTTGCAAGCTCATCAAGGAAGCCCAGAAGTCCTGCTTCAACAAGATAGTGTAAATCCTCCTCAAGAAGCATAGCGTGCTGAATAAAAACAAGAAGTCCTACATCTCCGAAGTTAAAGCCCTCGTGCTTGTAATTGAAGGCATCATAAGCGATACCTGCACCGCCGAGTGCAGGGAAGGTAAGAACTGCATTGTTTACCTTACCCTCATCACCGTAAAGTGTAAGATATGTGCCCGTAACCTGACCGCCGTGTGAAACTGCAAATATATTTACCTTTTCACTGCCGGTATACTCGAGAACTGCATCAATGTAGTCTTTCAGACATTCTGCCGCATCAACTGCACCAAGTCTGAAATCATAACCAAATGCAAAGGTGTTTTCTGCACCGACCTCGTCGCATACGTGGGACATAATCTCCGACTCCTGCTGATGTCTGCCGTCGGGATAGTTTTCCCTGAGGTATTTAAAATTAGTTTCTTCGGGTGAACTCACTGCAAGGTAAACCTCTTTATTATAGGGAGTGCCGTCCGGATTTGACTTGATATCAACAAAAATTCTGTTGAAGCCCTCACCAAGACGCTTTGCTATAGGATCAACGTCACCTGCAAGAAGATAAGTTGCAAAGTCGGATACAATTCCGCCGAGATTGCCTGATGATGCACCGCCTACAAGATCTGCAGCTGCGCCCCAGCTCCACACGGTTACCTTTTCACCTGTTTCTTCGTCAATCTTATAAAGCTCACTTGACATAAATCCGGGAACCACAATAACCGGATACTTGGTTTTGTTTGTGATTTCATAGGCTCCTGATATCCCTACAGAGCACAAAGTCACAAGCATTACAAGACTGAGAAGCAATGATAAAGCCTTTTTCATTTCATTTTCTCCTTTTTTCTGTTAAATACTCATTTAACATTATTTTCTTGATTGTATCACAAACATAAAACAAATACAAGAATTTACGTATAAAAAACTGCCGCAATCTACTTTTGCGACAGTTAACAGATTATTGTTCTTTTTTGTTTTTGTCCTTGTCAGACTTTATAATCTGAGGCTTACCGTCAGATTTTTTATCCTTTACGGGTTCATTTTTCTTTTTTGCAGACTTTTTCGGTTTTTCTTCCTCTGCTTCCTCATCTTCGTCTTCATCATCTTCTTCATCGTCTCCGTCTTTGTTTTTCATCTTCGGAAGAGCAACACAGATGATTACCGCAAGAATGGCTGCAACAGCGATTCCTGCAGGAACAAGATAATCGCTGTCACTGTCTCCTGTTGCCGGATTGACGTAAGTTTCATAATAAGCTTCGTCAACAGCAACAACCTGTAATGCCACTACAACAGCACTGAGTATCATAAGCGCCGCCATAATAATACAGATAATTCTAATTGCCTTTTTTGACATCATATAGGTTAACCTCCGTAATATCTGACTTTGTTTATTTTACATCATTCCCCCGTTTATGTCAAGTGCGGGTACATCCGTCATTATTCTTTTTTCGCCGTAGCAACATTACACCAAACTTTCCCGCAAAGTATTGAATTTAAAAGCAAATGGGTATATAATGTATAGGAATAAATTCAGAAAGAGGTTGAATATATGAAGAAATCCACCAAAATTATCGGCGGTGCTCTTATTGCTGCAACTGCCGCAAATGCCGTTCACGCAGCAATGTATAAGCCCAAGAAAACAGAACTTACTCCTCTTCCCGTAGAAGAGCTTGATGTTCAGAGATACCGTGACAATCTCAGCAAGGCTATTCAGTTCAAAACTATTTCAAACAGAATAACCGAAAAGGTTGACTGGAACGAATTTGAAAGGTTCCACAAGTTCCTTGAGGAAGCATATCCCCTTGTTCACAGTAAGCTTGAAAAGGAAATTGTCCCTCCTGCAAACCTTCTTTACCGTTGGAAGGGCTTAAAGCCTGAGCTCAAGCCCATCGCTCTTCTCGCTCATCAGGATGTTGTTCCCGTTACAAGCGGTACAGAAAAAGACTGGGTACACGGACCCTTTGAGGGTGTTGATGACGGCGAATTCATCTGGGGCCGCGGCACAATAGATATGAAAAACCACCTTATTGCAGTTATGGAGTCCGTTGAAGCTCTCCTTGCTGACGGCTTCGAGCCCGAAAGAGACGTATACCTTCTCTTCGGCGACAATGAAGAGGTTGTTGCAAACGACGTTAACGGCGCTCACGATCTTATGATGACTCTCAAGAACAGAGGCATCGAGCTTGACAGCGTTATTGACGAGGGCGGTGCTATCATCCCCGTAAATGTTCCCGGTGTTCTCAATGACAAGTACCTTATCGGCGTAGGTATTGCCGAAAAGGGTTATTCAGATATCGAAATCGTTGTAAACGGCAAGGGCGGACATTCCTCTCAGCCTCCCAAGCACAATGCTCTCGGTGAGCTTGCAAGAGCTATTCAGGCTCTTGAGGACCATCAGTTCAAATCATCCTTCAACCAGCTTATGAAGGACCTTATGGATGCAGTAGGCAGAGAGTGTACATATCCCGTACGTCTTATCACCTGCAACATTCCCCTTCTCAGACCTCTCATTCTTGAGGTCGCAAAGCAGATTCCCTTCGGCGCCTGCTTCGTAAGAACTACAACAGCCGTTACTATGGCTCAGGGCAGCCCCGCCGCTAACGTACTTCCCCAGCGTGCTTCTGCAACCGTAAACTTCAGAGCTATGCCCGGCACAACCAAGCAGGACCTTGTTGACCACATCAGAAAGGTATGCAAGAACGATAATCTCGAAATCAACGTTCTTAACTCAAAGGAAGCTTCAAAGTTCTCACCCACCGATTCAAGAACCTTCAAAATCATCGGTGATATCTGTAAAAATCTTGAGCCTAACTCAATTATCGCTCCCTATCTTGTTATGGGCGGCACAGATGCTTATAACTATGAGCCTATCTGCGACAACATTTACCGCTACGCTCCCTTCAGAGTAAGCATTGAGCTTCTCAGAGGTGCTCACGGCACAAATGAGAAGATTCCTGTTGCCTGCCTTGAGGATGCTCTCAAATTCTTTAAGAACTATATCAGACGTGCAAGTGCTGAGGACTGATTTATAGTAGTCAGTAGCCGGTAGCCGATAGTCAGGGAACGCCTTACGGCGTTCGGACCCTTCCGTCAGCCTTACGGCTGCCACCTTCCCTTTCAGGGACGGCAAGAGCGTAAAGTAACCGCCGAGGAAAAATCCTCGGCGGTGTTGTTGTATAATTTCATTCTATTTCTTAAAACTTAAAATCAACCAATACGGTTCCTTTGTATTTCACATCTCCTACATCACCCACTACGATTGACTCATAAATCTCAGCTTTCGAGGTCTTCAAAACTAAACGTGAGCCGTCTTCTCTTTCAAAAACGAACGTACATCTGTAACCTTTAATAGGTGCGGCAATTGTGCCACCGATGTTTATCATATCACCCATATCCTTAGAAATAACCTTTAAATTATTCTCCGTTTTTTCATCAATGCTTTTATATTCTGACTTAG
>JAZULG010000020.1:0-9814 GCA_045603005.1 Acutalibacteraceae bacterium | reverse complement strand
GAGCACCTCTCAGAAAAGTACCTCGAGCAGATTATCGGCAAGCTTACAAAAGCCGAGCTTGTTGAATCGGTACGCGGTGCAAAGGGCGGCTATCATCTTACACGGCCTGCGGAAAAAATCACCGTTGAGGATATCCTCAAGGCCACCGAAGGCTCCCTCGCTCCCGTCGCCTGCGCTGAGGACGAGGGTAAATGTCAGAATTACTGCGACTGTGTTACGTCCTTTATCTGGACGGAGATTTACAAAGCGACTATTTCGGTTGTAAGCAGAATAACCCTCAGCGACTTAGCCGAAAGAAGTCAGTCAATAGACAAAACAGAATTGGAGTGTTTGAAATGAGATTTGTATATGCTGATAACGCCGCAACTACTCCCGTTTCACCTAAGGTAGTCGAGGCTATTATCCCCTATATGACAGAGCATTACGGCAACCCCTCAAGCCTTTACGAGGTGGGTCAGGTTGCTCATAAGGCAGTTGAAAAGGCAAGACAGCAGGTAGCTGATGCCCTCGGTGCCGACAGTAAGGAAATCTTCTTTACCTCAGGCGGCTCAGAGGCAGATAACTGGGCTATCAGAGGCGCTGCAGCTCTCGGTGCAAAAAAAGGTAAGAAGCATCTTATCACCTCTAAGTTTGAGCATCACGCCGTACTTCATACCATGGCGGCTCTCGAAAAAGAAGGCTTCACCGTTACCTACCTCGATGTTTACGAAAACGGTATCGTCAAGCCCGAGGATGTTGAAAAGGCAATTACTGACGAAACCTGCCTTGTTACAATTATGTACGCAAACAACGAAATCGGTACTGTTCAGCCCATTGCCGAAATCGGTAAAATCTGCCGTGACAAGGGCGTACTTTTCCATACCGACGCCGTTCAGGCAGTAGGTCACATAAAGATTGATGTCAAAGAGCAGAACATCGATATGCTCTCCCTTTCGGGACATAAATTCCACGCGACAAAAGGCATCGGCGCTCTTTACTGCAAAAAGGGTCTGCGCCTTCCCAACCTCATCGAGGGCGGCGCTCAGGAAAGCGGCAGAAGAGCAGGTACGGAAAACGTACCGGGCATCGTAGGTCTCGGCGTTGCTATCACGGATATGTGTGAGCATCTCGAGGAAAACGCAAAGAAGGTATCCGCACTCAGAGACAGACTCTTTGAAGGTGCAGGTAAGATTTCTCATTCAAGAATCAACGGCGATAAAGAAAAGAGACTTCCCGGTAATTTCAGTATGTGCTTCGAGGGCGTAGAGGGTGAAAGCCTCCTTCTTATGCTCGACTTCAAGGGCGTTTGTGCCTCAAGCGGCTCAGCCTGTACCTCAGGCTCCCTTGACCCCAGCCACGTGCTTCTTTCAATCGGTCTCAAGCACGAGGTAGCACACGGCTCATTAAGACTCTCGCTCAGCGAAAGCAATACCGAGGAGGACGTTGACTATATTCTCGAGGTACTGCCCCCCATCATTGACAGACTTCGTTCAATGTCACCCCTCTGGGACCATATTTTAGAAGAAGAAAAGGAGAATAAGTAAAATGGAATACAGTAAGAAGGTTATGGAGCATTTCGCAGAGCCTCATAACGTAGGTGAAATTCCCGACGCTAACGGTATCGGCGAAATCGGTAATGCAAAGTGCGGCGACATCATGAAGATGTTCCTCAAAATCGAAAACGACATTATCGTTGACGTTAAGTTCAAAACATACGGCTGTGCAAGTGCTATTGCAACAAGCTCAATCGCAACGGATATGATCAAGGGTCAGCCCATAAGCGAGGCTCTCAAGCTTACAAACAAGGCAGTTGTTGAGGCTCTTGACGGTCTTCCCGCAGTTAAGATTCACTGCTCCGTTCTTGCTGAGCAGGCAATCAAGGCGGCTCTTGCAGACTACTACAAGCGTCAGGGCATCGATCCCGAGCCTATCGTAGGCAAGATTGAAGATCACGACCACGAGGCATGCCATATATAAAAAACGCCCGCTTGGGCGTTTTTTTAATGCGAAAAGCGGAATTCGGAATTCGGAATTAAGGGTCACTTCGTTCCGAATAATCCGCTTTAACAGTGTTAAAGGAACAACCTTCTACCCGCCAAATTCAAGAATAAACCTTGAAGTTTATTTTTATTAAATCTATTACTGCTTTATAAAACCTATCTTACGCAGGTAGTATCTTAATGTTTAATATATGGTCAGGTGCGACCATAATTCCGAACTCCGAATTCCGAATTCCGCATTTCAATAAACCTCGCACAAATTTATGAATTTATGTTGACTTTCTTACTTAAAATAATGTAGAATATATGGTACGGGTAATATTCCCGAAATCGTTTCAAGGAGGTGGGCCTCACAGTGGAAGGCGATAGTAAACCTAACGCGTGCAACAAACTTAAAAGCAGTGCAGGCTCCGCCAAATCACTGACGGCTCTGCACTGAGAAAGTCGGTGAAACAAATGAATGAAAATGAATTCGGCGGTCTTTACAGATTGCTGGCAAAAAACAAGCTCAAGGAGCTTCGGGATGAGCTTTCCGATATGGCATATCCCGACATCGCGGAATTCATTATGGATATGGATGACGATAAATTAGCCGTCAAAATTTTCCGTATCCTTCCCAAGGATATTTCCGCAGACGTTTTCGCTTACCTTGAAACTGACAGTCAGACCATTATTGTCCAGTCCATAACCGACAGCGAAATCGAGCGACTTATGGATGACCTCTACGTCGATGACGCAGTTGACTTCCTTGAGGAGGTACCTGCCAATATCGTGCGCCGTGTGCTTGCCAATACGGACAAAGAAACCCGTGACATCATCAACCGCTTCCTCAAGTACCCCGAGGGCTGCGCCGGAAGCGTTATGACCATCGAAATGGTGGAGCTTCACGACCGTTCAACTGTTGCCGAGGCTATAAAGAGCATCAGACGCTCAGGTGTTGACAAGGAAACGATTTATACCTGCTACGTTATCGACGATAAGCGTCACCTTGTGGGTACTATACCCCTTCGCCGTCTCCTTCTCAACGAAGAGGACACTCCTTTGACGGACATTATGAGCGACGATGAACAGCTCATTTACGTAAAAACTATGGATGACCAGGAAGAGGTTGCTGCTATTGCCAAGAAGTACGACCTTCTTTCCGTACCCGTTGTTGACAACGAAAGCCGCCTTGTAGGTATCATCACCATCGACGACATCGTTGACATCATCGATGAAGAGGCCACCGAGGATATGGAAAAGATGGCCCTTCTTACTCCCTCTGAGGATGAATACCTCAAAACCAATGTTTTCACTCTTGCAAAAAACCGTATCGGCTGGCTTCTCGTGCTTATGATAGCCTCCACCTTTACGGGTCAGATAATCGAAGGCTTCGAAAATCAGCTTGCCACAATCGCAGGTCTTACGGCTTGTATCCCCATGCTTATGGGTACAGGCGGTAACTCGGGTAATCAGGTTTCCACCCTTATCATCCGTGGTCTTGCCCTCGGCGAGGTACACATAAAGGATTATTTCAGAGTACTCTGGAAGGAAATCCGTGTTTCACTTATGGTCGGTGTCATTCTTGCCGTCGCCAACTACGGACGTATGCTTGTGCTTAACCTTATGGGAGGCGAAACCGAGTCAAACGTTATTCTTGTGGTATCCCTTTCCGTTGCGGCAGTTGTCGTTGTTTCAAAAACAATCGGCTGCACTCTGCCCATCGTCGCAAAGCTTTTGAGACTCGACCCTGCTCTTATGGCGGGTCCCCTTATCACCACACTTGTGGACACCATTTCACTTGTAATATATTTCTCCCTCGCAAAAGCACTCATACCTGTTTAAGTAAATCAACATTTCGGGGCAGCGGTCTGCTCCGAAATGTTTTGTAATTTAATTTGAAGGAGGTAATGCCCTTTGGAAAAGAAAAAGAAAAAGGATTCCAAAATAAATAAGGAGCATACCAGAGCCGCCACCAGTCGCTTCTGGGGCTATACAAAAGGCTACAGATTTCTTACCTTCCTTTGTCCCGTTATGATTCTTCTTGACGTTATCATCGAGCTTCAGATACCCAAGGAAACGGGCGAGGTTATTAACCTTATCTATAAGGCAAACGATCCCGAATATACGGGAAACTTCACTGCTGAAATCGCAAAACAGCTTTTCATCGTGCTTTCCCTTTGTGCCGTAACCCTTATAATCGGTTATATCGCCTCAAGATGCTCTGCAATCTCAAGCATGGGCTTCGGTGCAAACTTAAGACGTGAGCTTTTCAACAAAACTCAGTCCCTTTCCTTCGACAACATCGATAAGCTGAAGATTTCCTCACTTATCACCCGAATGACAAGCGACGTCTCTTCGGTGCAGAATGTTTATAAAAACATCATAGTCACCTTCGTAAGAGGTCCCTTTATGCTCATCTCGGCTCTCATTTACGCTCTTGATATAAGCGTAAGGCTCACCTCTGTTTTCTGGGTCGCTTTGCCCGCAATACTCATCACCCTTACCGTTATGGCTGTTCTTGCAGTACCCATCGTAAAGGAATCACTTAAGAAAACCGACGAATTCAACGGCGTGCTCAGAGGTAATCTCAACGGTATCAGAGTTGTAAAGGCATTTGTCCGTGAAGAGCATGAAAAGCAGAAGTTTGAGAAGGCAAATGTTGCCGTTATGAAGCTGAGCGAAAAATCGCAGAAGCTTACCCTTTACATAACCCCCATTATCTCCCTTGTTATTTACGGCTGTATGGTCGCCGCCCTCTGGATAGGCAGTGACATTATCATCACCGGCAAGGAGGGTCTTGAGGTCGGTGACCTTCTTGCATTTATCACCTACATCACTCAGGTGCTCACTGCCATTATGACAGTGCTTCTCATATTCCTGAGCATCATTATGGCAAGAGCCTCAATAGCAAGAATCGGCGAGGTTTTCCACGAGGAGCCCACCGTTACGGATAAGGATGCAGACCCCTCACTCACCGTTAAGGACGGCAGCATTACCTTTGAGGATGTATCCTTCCGCTACAACAAGGATTCGGATAAGAATATCCTTCACAGCGTCAATCTTGAGATAAAGTCCGGCGAGACAGTGGGCATTATCGGCTCAACCGGCTCTGCAAAGAGTACTCTTGTGCAGCTCATCCCCCGCCTTTATGATGCGGATGAGGGCAGAGTGCTCATTGGCGGCAGAGACGTACGCGATTACACCTTCAGCAATCTCAGACAGGCAGTTTCCTTCGTACCTCAGCAGAATACCCTTTTCAGCGGTACGGTAAAGGAAAACCTCCGCTGGGGTAAGCCCGACGCTACCGATGAGGAAATCGAGGCAGCGGCAAAGGCTGCTCAGGCTCACGACTTCATCTCAGGATTCGATAAGGGCTATGATTCGGAGCTCGGTCAGGGCGGCAATACTGTTTCCGGCGGTCAGAGACAGCGTCTTTGTATCGCAAGAGCTCTTCTTAAAAAGCCGAAAATCCTTATTTTCGACGACTCAACAAGCGCCGTTGACACAGCAACAGATGCTAAAATCAAGGCAGCTCTCAGAGGTGACGAATTCAAGGGTATTACAAAAATCATCATCGCTCAGCGTATCACCTCCATTATGGATGCCGACCGCATCATCGTTATAGATGAGGGCAGAATCGAAAGCATCGGTACCCATGAGGAGCTTAAGAATACAAGCAAAATTTACAGTGAAATCTTCGTTTCACAGCAGGAAGGAGTGTTGGCACAGTGAATAATACTCCCAAAGCGGATGAAGCTAAGAAAAATGTCACTGCCGAAGAGGCAGATGCAGCAGTAAACGAGCTTTTAGGCAAAAATAAAAAGACCTCCTCAAGGAAGGCAAGGGGTAAGAAAATCCCCGAAAACGAAACCGAGGAGGAAAGAAAAGAACGCGAGAAAAAGGAAGAGAAGAAAAAGAAGGCCAAGCCGAAGGATATAAAAAAGGCTACAAAGAGACTTATAAAGTATGTTACAAAATATAAGGCTCTGCTTATCATTACGGCAATACTTGTTATTCTCACCTCCGTTGTAACCGGCGTGGCATCACTTCTTATGCTCCCCGTTTACGCCGCTATCGAAAATGTTATAAACGGCGACCTCGAAAGAGCCGAGGCACTTGAAACCATCGCTATGTGGCTTGTTGCCATGGCTGTTGTATACCTTCTTTCCTCGGCGATAAACTTCGCCTACACAAGAATAATGCTCTATGTTTCCACCCGTACTCTCGCAAATATGAGACGTGACCTTTTCAATCACCTTCAGGGCCTCCCGATTGAGTATTTCGACAAAAGAAAAACCGGCGAAATTATGAGCCATTTCACAAACGACGTGGGCAGAATCAAGGACCTTGTAAGCAACAACTTCCCCACACTTATTTCCTCAAGCATTACTGCGGTGCTGAACATCACTATTATGATTGTTCTTTCCGCAAGGCTTACCTTCACGATAACCTTCGCTATTATAGCAATGTTTGCCGTTGTTATGTTTATTACGGCAAAGTGCTCTCCCCTTTTCAAAAAGCAGCAGAAGGCTATCGCCAAGTGTAACGGCTACATTGAGGAATACGTAAGAGGTATCAAGGTTGTTCAGCTTTTCTCCCAGGAGGAGAAAACAAAGTCGGAATTCAGCGAGCTTAACGAAAACTACCGTAAAACCGGTGTCAGGGCAAATATTATCGGCGGCTTTATGAGTCCGCTTATGTCAATCATCACCCGTATAAACTACGCCATTGTTGTTTTCTACGGTGCAAACCTTATCACGAGAGGTCTTATGGGCGTACCCGAGCTTGTTACATACCTTAACTATTCAAAGAGCTACGCCTCCCCCATCGCTTCTCTTGCAAGCTGCTACAGCTCTCTCGTATCTGCTCTTGCAGGTGCGGAAAGAATCTTCGAGGTGCTCGATACTGACCCTGAAACCGACGAGGGCAGAGTTACTCTCGTACGCATTATCGAGGATATGATGGGCGAAAAGACCGAAACCGACTCCGAGGAGGGTACTCTCTGCTGGAAGGTGCCCGATGAGAAGGGCAGCGCTGATTACGTACCCGTAAGGGGCAACGTTGAGGTGAAGGATGTGACCTTCGCTTATGTCGAGGGTACCGACGTGCTGAAAAACGTGACCGTCACCGCAAACAGCGGACAGAAGGTCGCCTTCGTAGGCTCCACAGGTGCAGGTAAGACCACCATCACAAACCTCATCAACCGCTTCTATGAAATTGACCGCGGCGAAATCACCGTCGACGGCATTTCCATCAAGGATATAAAGAAGCATGACCTGAGACATTCTATGGCAATCGTTCTTCAGGATACCAAGCTTTTCCAGGGCACGATTATGGAGAATATCCGTTACGGCAAGCTTGATGCAACCGATGAGGAGGTTATTGCAGCCGCAAAGCTCGCAAACGCTCACTCCTTCATCGAAAAGCTTCCCGACGGCTACGAGACAAAGCTCAGAGCTGATGCGGTCAACCTTTCAGTAGGTCAGGCTCAGCTTATCAACATCGCAAGAGCCGCTATTTCCAAAACTCCCATTCTTATTCTCGACGAGGCAACCTCCTCTGTTGACACAAGAACCGAGCGTCTTATCGAAATCGGTATGGATAAGCTTATGGAAAACCGCACTGTATTTGTTATCGCTCACCGTCTTTCAACGGTACGCAACTCACAGGATATAGTTGTTCTCGAAAACGGCGAAATCATTGAAGAGGGCAACCATAACGAGCTTATTGCCAAGGGCGGAAAATACTATCAGCTTTACACAGGCACATTTGAGATGAAATAATAAAAAAGCACCCGATGGGTGCTTTTTTAATGCGCACTTCGCAATGCGAATTGTATTGTTGCTCGCCGCAAGGGCATTCTTTTCTTCGTAAGAAAAGAATCAAAAGAACTTTTCTGCTTGTTTATTCGGCGGGTAGAAGTTGCCTTTTTACGCTCACTTCGGGCGCAATTCTGCATTTTACATTCTTGCATTTTGCATTTTAAAAAAAGCCCCGAAGGGCGTTTTTTTATAGGTATCTCATCAGTGCCGCTGCCTTGCCGAGAATTACAACCTCGTCAACAATTATAGGCTCGTAATCATCATTTTCAGGCTGAAGACGGAAATGTCCGTTTTCTTTATAGAAGGTTTTGACCGTAGCCTCGTCACCGACAAGAGCGACAACAATATCTCCGTTTCTTGCCGAGGGTGTCCTCTCAACAAAAAGGATGTCGCCGTCAAAAATACCTGCATTCAGCATACTCTCACCTCTTACACGAAGAGCAAACATCTCCTTGTCCGAGGAAATGTGTCCGCCGGTAAAGGGAAGGTAGCATTCTATCTGCTCAACAGCAAGAATTGGCAGACCTGCAGTAACCGTACCTAAAAGAGGCACGTGCCTTACATTTTCAGCCTGACCGACTATACGTATCGACCTTTTAAGCATAGGGTCACGCTCGATGTAGCCCTTCTCTTCGAGTGCATCAAGATTATTCTGCACAGATGAGGTTGAGCTGAGACCCACCGCCTTGCCGATTTCTCTTACCGACGGCACTGCACCATAACCTGCTCTCTCCTTGAGATATTCAAGTATTCTGTATTGATTTTCGCTGAGTTCTTTCATTTTTTCTGACCTCTTTTCTGAAAAATACGGAATAAAGCTAAAACAAATGTTCGTTACAGAGCTATTATAGCATACCTTTTTCAAAAATGCAAACATTTGTTCATTTTTTTGAAAAAAATTTTTTTATTTGTAAAGTGACTCTTCTGTGCCTTTCAGTGAATGCATAAACCTTCATTTCTCCGCCAAAACTAAGAGTACAAAAACAGTAAAGGCGGAAAATTATGAAAAAGATAAACATACTCCATAAACTCGCATCGGGCAAGGGCTTTTACATCACCGTAGCTGTAAGCCTCTGCCTTATTGTTCTTGCAGTGGTCACCGTTTACCGTACGTCAACGAATATGCTCAAGGATATCATCACCGTACCCGAGGAAATAACGCAGCAGGCAAGACAAAACGAAACCGACGAGGCAGACCCTCGATACGAATTGCCTCTTGACATCACCCTCCCCGACCTGAGCGTACCTGAAACCTCAATAAGATGGGATAATACGGAAGAGGAGGAGGAAAGCACGGAACCCCCGACGGAAGCGCCTATTGTAAACGAGGAATACATTCTTCCGCTGGGCAGTGAGATAATCCGCGACTACTCTGCAAAAGTGCCTGCCTACGACGTTACGATGGGCGACTGGCGTACCCATCAGGGTATTGACTTTTTTGCCGAGGAGGGTACCGGGGTGAAGGCTGTCGGAAACGGCAAGGTGGTACGTGTGATTGCCGATAAGAGCTACGGATATACCGTTGAAATTGATCACGGCGACTTCACAGCCCGTTACTGCGGTCTCAGTCAGGAGAAGGCACTTAAGGTGGATGACAGAGTGAAGCAGGGCGACACGGTAGGCTATCTTGCTTCGGTACCCTGCGAGGCGTTGCAGGAAAGCCACCTGCATTTTGAGGCGGTAAAGGACGGCGTGAAGGTTGACCCGCTTGAAGTAATGGGATACTGAGAAACGCAAAATGCAAGAATGCAAAATGCAAAATTGCGGGGAAGTCTTGCTGAAGCGGAAAGGTACCACCCGCCAAGTGGGAAAGCAGAAAAGTTCTTTGGTTACTCGGCTCCCCTGAAAGGTAATTCCCTCTGTTAGAGGGAGTGTCACGAAGTGACGAGGGTGTGCCGGTTTCCGGAGGAAAGGGTGGCAGCCGTAAGGCTGACGGGAGGGTCTATCTTTTTCACCTTAACGCTTCGGGGATGCTTTTACCGTGGTAACGCTCATGCCGCTATGGCACATCCTTTGTCCGGAGCGACAAAG
>JAZULG010000019.1:0-6745 GCA_045603005.1 Acutalibacteraceae bacterium | reverse complement strand
ATGAGGCACCAATTGCATAAATCGGCTTAACATTTTTTCTGAGCGATACATCCGCGATATATTTCCCGGCTGTATCGGGTTTCATACCTTTACGCTCGTCCTTTTCCATACCGGCTACACTTCTTGAAATTCTGCCGCCGTACACATCATCGCCCTCATAGGACTTGTCCCTTGCATCTGTAAAGCCTGTGCTTATATCGCCGGGCTGTACTGATGTTACGCTTATCCCGAAGGGACGCACCTCATTTGCAAGACAGCAGGTATAGGACTCAATTGCGGCCTTCGTTGCAGAATAATAGGTCTGAAAGGGAATATGAGCAACCGCCGCAACGGAGCTTACATTTACAATACGTCCGCCGCCCTGCTTGCGCATAACGGGAAGCACTGCCTTAGTTACATTTACAGTGCCAAAAAAATTAACATCAAACTGCCTTTTTGCATTTTCAAGGGTTGTAAATTCAACCGCACCCGATATGCCGAAGCCTGCACAGTTTATAAGTATATCTATTCTTCCGCTTTCGTTAAGTACTGCACCGACAGCTTTATGAACGGCTTTTTCATCAGTTACATCGCAGCCTATGTGATTTATCCCTTCGCAGGGTATATTTCTTCGGCTGAAATCGTATACCTTACAGCCCTTTGCCGCAAGGACAAGAGCCGTGCTTTTTCCGATACCTGAATTAGCCCCGGTAACGATAGCTACCTTTTCCATACAGTCACCTTACTTTCCGTAGGGACAAACCTTCATACAGATTCCGCAGACTGCTCCCCTACCTATATGCTTGAATTTCGTTTTCATATAATTACTACATTTTTCGGCATCAAATATGTCTTCACGGCTACAATCCGCAGACCATTCTCCGCCGAGTATCGCGCCTGAAGGACACGCCTCGACACAGAGATTACACTCCTTACAAAGGCTGACCGGAGCTACGTCGCTGACATCAAAAGGACAATCCGTAAAAAGCGAGCCGAGACGCACGTTTGCGCCATAAGTCTTATGAAGGAACATTGAGCTTTTTCCGATAGTACCGAGACCTGACAGGGACGCAACCTTTTTATGAGAATACCTTCCCTTGTAATTCCATCCGTCTTTATTTATACTCTGAGAGGCGGCAACGGTAATATATCTGTAGCCATTTTTATCAAGAAACAGACCCGCCTTAAGCAGAAGTGAATCAATCAATGCGTTAACGCTTCTGTAATGGTTGAAATAGGTATGGGTAGGCTCTGCACCTATTTCGTCAACGATAGCATCAGAAAGATGAACAACTATGCTCACACCATATCTGCATTCTCCGAAATCTCCGTCGTCAATTTTACAGAAGCCTACATCGGTGGCTCCCTGAGATATAAGATATTCCCTTAATTCATCCTGCATTCTCATTATTATCAGCCTTTATAATTAAACATAAATTTACATTTTTCTATTTTAGTCGGGTCGCTGTTTTCAAAAATAACAGTACCCTCTTCTTCACCTTCATTAAGCAGATTTCTCTCTTCGAGAAGTCTCTTACACTGCCTTGCGGCACCAAGTGAGCCGTCGAAAACAAGTACTTCATCACCTAAAATGCGCTGAATCTGTTTTCTGGCATAAGGGAAATGAGTACATCCGAGAACGACCGCATCAACCCTATTGTCAGCATAGGGCGCAAGTATTTTTTCAAGGTATTCAATTTCCTCGGGCGAATCAAGCTTGCAGGATTCAACAAAACCGACAAGCTCAGGAGCGGGAAGCTTTATGAATTCAGCTTCGCCCTCAAAACGAGCCATAAGGTCATTGAACTTCTTTTCTTTAAGTGTAAGCGGTGTTGCAAGAACAAGAACCTTAGGCCACTTTGCAGAAAGAGCCGCTGGCTTTATAGCCGGCTCAAGACCTACAAAGGGATAGTCAGGATACTTTTCACGAAGGTAAGCAGCTGCCGCACTTGTTGCGGTATTACAGGCTATTACAACACTCTTTGCGCCTCTTTCCATTAAAGATTCTACAGCTTTTACCGTAAGCTCCCTTATCTTATCAGTGGATTTTGTACCGTAGGGTGAATTCGCTGAGTCACCGAAATAAATATAGTTTTCATTGGGCATTATTCTGTGCAGCTTGCGAAGCACAGTTATACCACCCATACCCGAATCAACAACAGCAATCGGGTCTGTTTTTTTATTCATATTATCACCGGATATTTCTTCGGAGCGAAGAAAGTGTCTCCGCCCCGAAATTATTTTAATCTAACACGTTAAGCGCGATGCCACTTAACACCCTGTGGTGTATCCTCAAGTACGATACCCTGAGCCTTGAGCTCATCACGGATACGGTCTGCCTCAGCCCAGTTTTTGTTCTTTCTTGCTTCATTTCTTGCGGCAATAAGAGCCTCAATTTCATCGTCAAGGTTAGAAGCCTTACGGTTATAAAGAAGTCCGAGAACATTCATAAGCTCATCAAAAACGGTAATTGCATATTCAACAAGAGCCTTTGACTGTACACCGTCATTAACGTTTGTATTGATATCACGCACAAGCTCAAACACTGCACCGAGAGCCTCACCTGTATTAAGGTCATCCTCCATAGCTTCGATGAACTTTGCCTTCTTACCGTCGATAAGTGCGATGATTTCTGCATCCTTCTCACCTGCTTCAGCCTTTGCATTTTTAAAAGCAAAATCCATATTGTCGCGGCAGGTGTAAAGCCTTTCAAGAGAAGCCTTGCACTGTGCGATTGCATCAAAGCTGTAGTTGATGGGACTTCTGTACTGACATGAAATCATAAGGTAACGGATAGGCTCATAGCCGTACTGCTCAGCAACATCACGTACTGTGAAGAAATTACCGAGTGACTTTGACATTTTTACCTTGTCAACCGTAATAAAGCCGTTGTGCATCCAATATTTTGCAAAAGGAACGCCGTTGCAGCACTCACTCTGCGCAATTTCATTTTCATGGTGCGGGAAGATAAGATCCTGACCGCCGCAATGGATATCAATTGTTTCTCCGAGATAGCGTCTTACCATAGCGGAGCACTCAATATGCCAACCGGGTCTGCCGTGTCCCCAGGGTGACTCCCAATAAGGCTCGCCGGGCTTTGCACTCTTCCAGAGAGCGAAGTCCATAGGCTCTCTTTTTACTTCGCCTATATTTATTCTTGCGCCTGCTTCAAGCTCCTCAAGAGGCTGATGTGAAAGCTTACCGTATTCATTAAACTTCTTGGTGCTGAAATATACATCTCCGCTTGCTTCATAAGCATAGCCCTTATCAATAAGAGTTGAAACAATATCAATAATTTCACCGATGTTTTCTGTTGCCTTGGGATGAGTTGTAGCTTCACGGATATTCATACCCTTGGCATCAACCCAGAACTCCTCAATGTACTTTTCGGAAATATCCTTGAAGGTTACGCCCTCTTCATTTGCTCTTCTGATAATTTTATCGTCGATATCTGTGAAGTTCTGAACAAAGTTAACCTTGTTTCCTCTGTATTCAAGATAACGTCTCATTACATCAAAAACACAAAGAGGTCTCGCATTACCTATGTGGATAAAGTTATATACAGTAGGTCCGCAGGCGTAAATTTTAAATTCGCCTTCTTTAAGAGGAATCAGATCCTCTTTTCTTCTTGTAAGTGTGTTAAAAATTTTCATTTTGTTTCCTCCAGTTCTTTTATATGCTTTTCAAGCTTTTCAATTTTTGATTTTAATACACAGAGCTCCTGAGCAACAGGGTCAGGCGTGTGTATATGGTCAAGACGGTCAACTCTTCTGCCGTTTTGTTTTACAACTCTTGCCGGTGAACCGACTGCGGTACAGTTATCCGGTATTGCGGAAAGCACAACAGAGCCTGCGGCAACATTGGAATTATCGCCGATTTTAAACGGACCGAGTACTTTTGCGCCTGCACCAATAAGCACATTATTACCGAGAGTCGGGTGTCTTTTTCCGTGATCCTTACCCGTACCTCCGAGAGTAACTCCCTGATAAATAGTGCAATCATCACCTATTACGGTTGTTTCACCGATTACAACGCCGGTACCGTGGTCGATAAAAAAGCGTCTGCCAATCTGAGCACCCGGATGAATCTCAATATTTGTCTTTCTGACCGCACGCTGAGAAATGGCGCGTGCTATAAAATACATTTTATGGTCATAGAAGTAATGGGCCCTTCTATACATTCTGACTGCTTTATAGCCCGGATAAAGAAGCATTATTTCTATATTACTCCTTGCCGCCGGATCTCTGTCTTTAATGCATTGAAGATCCTCCTTCATTCTATCAAACATATATTACCACCCTTTGATAAAAAAATAAACCCCTGCACCGAAAATAATCGGTACAGAGGCGTTGAAATACGCGGTTCCACTCTGACTTATAACTCAGCTACTTCATAGCTTAACCGTTAACGCCGGTTTACGCCCTCGGATACTCAGTTCCCCTCGGGTGCTGACGGGTGCATTTCATCACTTCTTCAACAGAACACTTTCACCTTACTGTTCCTCTCTTGGATGAAGGGTATGTGATTACTTCTCCCTTTAAACGCATTTGAATATTTGTTTAATACATTATATACAATAAATATTTTTTTGTCAATAGCAGGAGCTGAATCAAAAACGGAAAATTGGTCTGCCGTTTTCAAATTCAACCTTTTCAACATATGTAAGACGCGGAGAGTCAAAGAAATTCTTTGTCTGATTGGCGTGATAAATCATATACACATCACCGTCATCATAAAGAAAGCTACAGTGTCCGAGATTATACAGTCCTCTTTTTGGCTGATGTGTAACAACGGGTAACATACTTTTTTCCCAGCTGAAGCACTTCATAACGTCGTTTCCTCTGAGAGTAAGCATACCCATACAATAAGAGCCTGATGAATATCCGCTGGCAGAGTAAAGTATATATACATCATCGCCGTTATAAAGCACTGCAGGTGCTTCATTTACCCACCATCCCCTTCTTTCCCACGGAAGGATCGGACTTGAAAGCTCTGTAACCTTAACCACTCCGTTTTCATCTTTCCTGAAGGTATAAGGATTTTCCATTTCTGCTATATACAAGCTTTGGTTAGCAACATTGTTATAGCCTGAGAAAACATAGTAAAGCTTTCCGTCCTTATGAAGATATGTACCGTCTATATTATTGAGTCCGCCGGGCGCAAATATACCCTTAAAAGTATATGTGCCGAAAATATCCTCACTGTCGCTTTCAAGCACAAAGCCGTATCTGTAATAGTCATCATGATCGTTGAATTCCTTTGCATCGGGCATAAGTCCCTTTTCAACTGCATTTCTGTCAAATACAGCGCAGGCAACAATATACCATCTGTCACCTATTTTATGAATTTCAGGTGCCCAGATGCTGCTTGCAGTTCCGTTTTCACCGCACCAGAATACGGTTTTTCTGTCCGTAACATTTATTTTATCTAAGCTGTCGGTTTTGAAAATATCAATACCGCCACCGGTTGTGAAGGTGTAATAGTAATCACCTTCATATTCAGCAATAAAAGGATCACCACCGTTTACTTCATCATAGGGTGCCGCTGTCCCTTCAGCGGTATAGGAACCGAAAAAGGCTGCAATTGCAGTAAAAATAGCTATTATTGTCTTAATTATAAGCATAATATTTCCTCCTTTATTATCCTTAAAAGAATTATATCATAACAAATAAAAAAATACAAGAGAAGCAAAAAACTCCTCTTGTAATAATTTTATTCGGAAAATTTCATTTCATTTTCTTTAAAAAAATCTCTGTATACGCTTACGCATTCAAGCTCTGTCCATTTTTTTACCTTCATGGGATTAGAGTCAACATCATAAATTCTTGCTCCTTTGAGCGAAAGTAAAAAAGGAGAATGAGTAGATACGATGAACTGACAACCGTGATTCCTTACGCAATCTTCTATAAAGTATTTAAGCTCAAGCTGATTTGCAGGTGAAAGACTGTTTTCAGGCTCATCAAGAATATATAAACCGTCATCGAGGATACTGTCAACAAACAAGGACAAAGAGCTTTCACCGTTAGAGCGTTCCTGAACATTTCTTATCAGGCGTGAACGGATAAACTGAGACTGACTTTTGTTCTTATTTCGCGCATCAGCAACCCTTTTCCATCTCTCATAATCATCAAGTCCGTGCAAGGTGCTGTCAGCAGTGTCGCTGTTATTATCAAGCCACTCACGAAGTAAATCCTCTCTTTTAGAGTCAATGCCGTTATTTACACGGCGAATATCAAGCACTCGGTCAAAAACATCATCACTTGTAATTACTTTACTGTTGCAAGACAACCTTCTTTCCAACGTGTAGTCACAAAGACCGACATAATCCTCAAAGAAGTCGCTTCTGTTAAAGAGTGAATTGCGTTTGAGCTTAAGCTTTTCAGCTATAACGTTAAGTATTGTGCTTTTACCGCTGCCGTTGTTTCCGCAAATAATTGTTATATCACTGAACTCGAACTCCTCAGGCAAGCCTCTGTATCGGAATATTTCAAACGGATATTTCGTTGTATATATATTGCGCATATTTTTGGGGTTAAAGCCAAAGAAAAAGCCTTCGTCTTCCTCTCGCGAGGGAAAATGAAAGGTTGACAGATATATCATTCGCTAATCGCCTCACCTACAAGATCACAGTCATCAACACCGATAATCTTCACGTTAATTAAATCACCTGCAAAAAGCTCATCCTCGGTTGAAATAATAACCTGAGTGTCAATTTCAGGTGCATCCATGTAGGTTCTTCCCATATAAAGCATATTTTCTTCATCGA
>JAZULG010000018.1:0-9352 GCA_045603005.1 Acutalibacteraceae bacterium | reverse complement strand
AGGCACAACAGACAATCCGAGCTTTGAAAGTGCTCTGAGCCCCTTCTCAAAAAGCACCGTATCAGCGTAAGCCTCGGGAAAATGTGCATCAATTCCCATAGTAACAAGAGGCTTTTTCTCGGCCACAAGACGCCAGAAATCAGGATATGGGTATCCTTGCTTACCGTCATTTATTGAATGGCTGAAGCCGAGGAGATTATATTCAAGAGGGGTATCCGTCTCAATGGCCTTATTTATAATATCAAGCGAGACTTTTTCACAGTGCTCATCAAACACGGGATAGCCTCTCATAAAAATATCAGGATGGGCAACATAGCTGAAAAGCCCCGTTTCCATAGCCTCAAGAATGTCGTCACGGTAACGGTAAAGCTGGTCGGGCTCAGTCATCTGACCGTTATAAAGACCGCCCGGCTCATCCTCACAGAAGTGATGCCCGAGTATGATATAATCTATTCCGTGCTTTTCAATTTCTTCCTTGAGCCACGGCATATATTTGGGAAAGTATTCACATTCGAGACCGAGCTTGATGCTGATTTGGTCGCCGTACTTTTCTCTGAGTCTTTTCACGCTCAGGCAGTAGTCCTCAAGCTGATTTTCGTGCATTCTCATACCCGAAACAAAGCCCTTGAAATTCCAGGGAGAATGGTCGGAGAAGCCTATTTCGTCAAAGCCCGCATTTATTGCGGCAAGCACGTACTCCTCGTCGGTACCCTTTGCGTGAAAACATCTTGAAGTGTGTGTATGGTAGTTATATTTCATTTTATCAAGTCCTTTTTTTGAATCAACCGATGCCGCCGAGAAGTGCTCCTGCGATAAGCACTATAATGCAAACGGGGCAGAAAATGTATTTTGCAAGAGGATAAAACCATTTACCGAGTATCCTTGCTCTGCCCTTGTTAACCTCAGCCGCAACAACCTTTTTGCCAAGCACCCAGAAAAACATAATGCCCGCAAGACCTGCACCGAGGGGGCAGATATAAATAGAGATAATATCCATCCAATCGGAAACAATGTGCTGAATGAGAAGAGATACACCGAGTCCCGTACCGCAGACAACGATTGCGGCGGGGATTCTCTTAAGCTTAAGCTTTTCCTGTACCGTTGCTATGGGAGCCTCATAAAGATTGATAAGCGAGGTGAGTCCGGCAAAAAATACGGCAACGAAGAAAATCATTGCAATAACAGAGCCGCCGGGCATTGTTTTAAAAAGGTTAGGCAGGAAAACAAACATAAGCATCGGTCCGCCGGCAGAAAGCTCTGCACCCGCAGTTGCCATTGCAGGAATAATCACAAGTGCCGCGAGCATCGCCGCAAGAGTATCAAAAAATGCAACGTTACGTGCGCTCTTTGGAATATCCTCTTTGTCTGAAAGATATGAGCCGTAAATAAGAGTACCGTTACCCGCAACGGAAAGAGAAAAGAATGCCTGTCCGAGAGCGTAGATGTATGTTTTCGGATCAAGAAGAGCAGCTTTATCGATAGTGAAAATGTATCTGTAGCCGTCTGCTGCACCTTCGCGGGTGGAAATATATACTGCAAGGCCCACAAAAAGCATAAAGAACAGGGGCATCATAATTTTATTTGCCTTTTCAATACCTGCGCCGATACCGAAAATGAGAATTGCAAGCGTTATTGAAACGGCAAGCACCTGCCACAGATTGTTGCCGTACTGAGAAGCCATTGAGCCGAATGCGGCGGTGAAGGAATCAACGTCAGTCGGTGCAAGGGTGCTTCCCGTGAAGGTGCCGACCATATACTTGAAAATCCATCCCATAACAACGGTATAGCCTATTGCAAGAGCAAGCGAGCCAAGAGTGGGAATAAGCCCCAGCACCTGACCGAGCTTTTCCTTGTTTCTGCTCTTTGCCGCATAGCCGAAGGCGTCAACGGGTCCGCTTTTTGCAAGTCTGCCGAAGCTCATTTCACCTATAACTCCCGTTGAGCCGATAAGGACAACGAAAAGAAGATAAATAAGTATAAAGGCTCCGCCGCCGCCCGATGAAACTCTCATGGGAAACAGCCATATATTGCCCATTCCTACTGCAGAGCCTATGCAGGCAAGTATAAAGCCCCATCGGCTACCGAAGGAATCACGTTTATTTTTTTCCATTTTAAATCCCTCATTTTGTAATTTTGTGTTGTTTTTGATTATATAATAGCACAGATACAGCATTAAATCAAATGTTTCGGACAAGTTTATATTGCAAAAAAAAGACAAATGTGTTATTATAATTGAGATTTTAAAACTATAACAGAAAAGGAGATATGATTTATGAAGGTTATAGTACTTAACGATGCCCTTGAAATATCAAAAGAGGCAGCTGAAATTATCATCCATCAGGCAAACAAAAAGAAGGACAGCGTTATCGGCTTTGCAACCGGAGCCTCACCTGTCGAAACCTATAAAAGAATTATCGAAGCTTATGAAAAGGGTGAAGTAAGCCTTAAACACATAACCACTTTCAACCTTGATGAATACGTAGGTCTTGACAGAGAAAACGTAAACAGCTATTTCTGGTTTATGAAGGAAAATCTCTTCGGCAAAACCGATGTAGACTTCGACAGAGTAAACTTCCTTTCAGGTCTTGCTCAGGATATCGAAGCTGAATGCGACAGATATTCAAAGAGAATCAGAGAATGCGGCGGTATAGACCTTCAGATTCTCGGCATCGGAACAAACGGACATATCGGCTTCAACGAGCCCGGTGAGAAGTTTGCCGACGGACCCTTTGCTGTAAAGCTTACTCAGAGCACCATTGATTCAAACAGAAAATACTTTGAAGCAGTGGGTGATACTATGCCCGAATATGCTCTTACAATGGGTATAGGCGATATTATGCGCGCCAAAAAGATTATCCTTATTGCAACGGGCGCAAGCAAGGCAAATGCAGTAAAGGCTCTCGTTGAGGGAGAGGTAACCGCTGAATGCCCCGCTTCAATTCTCAAGCTTCATTCCGACGTTACCGTTTTCCTTGACAAGGAAAGTGCCGCTCTTTTAGGTGAAAGAAAATGAGCCTTGATGTAATCCCCAAGCTCAAAGTCTCTCCGAAAATCAAAAGCATCACTGCTACCGAAAGCAAGACCTTTCTTCTGAAATGGTCAAAGGTTGAGGGAGCCGAGAAATACGGCGTAAAAAGAGCCTGTTCGGATGGAAATGAGTTTGAACATATCGCTTGGTGTAAAAAAACGGAATTTACTGACGAGAATGTTAAAGAGGATGTCACTTACCGCTATAAGATAATGGCATATAAGAAGCTTGAGGGCAAAAAAAGCTCTTCAAAGCTCAGCGCAGTAAAGGCGGCTGTCATATCCGACATTCCCGCTCCGAAAAAGCTTTGCGCCACTGCCGACAAGGGAGCTTCAATCAGGCTTACCTGGGAAAAGTGCGACGGTGCAGATGCCTATATAGTAAGCAGAAGAAACGATTTTTACTCACAGATTCTCCCCGTTGCAAGAACAGAGGAAAACAGCTTCACCGATATAAAAACCGTGTGGGGTCAGCCCTACCACTATTCGGTGCAGGCGGTTGTAACAAAGGACGGGCAGGAAAAGCAGGGCAATTTCAGCGAAGAGGTGCACGCAGTAAACCTTGACAAAGGAAAGCTGCTCTCACTTAAGGCGGCTATGGGAAAAAGAATCAGAATCACTCTCAGGCTCGTGACCGGTGCGGACTGCTATTGCATCGAAAGAAGTGAAAACAAGGACGGTCCCTTTGAGGAAATCCTCAGAAGTAAAAACGCCCTCGAATACAATCTGACCGACAAGGTGCCGAAAGCAGGAAAGACCTATTACTACCGCGCAAGAGCCTTCAGGAGCGTTGCCGGAAAGGGTTTTTACGGTAAATATTGCGATATTGCTTCAATAAAATCCAAGTATTAAAATAAATTATGAAAAAAATGTTGACTAAATCCTTTTCATAGTTTAGAATATATCTGTAGAAATAAAATTAAGGAGGAAAGTTTTATGAAAAAAATCATTTCACTTATTCTTGCTCTTATTATGATTATGTCAGTTGCAACAATCGGTCTCTCAGCTATGGCTGCAGATGCAGATGAGGATATTGCAGTTGTCGAGGTAACAGAGGAAGATGCAACTGAAGAAGAAGAAAAAGAAGAACACAGAAACTTCTATCAGGTAATCTGGGATATGATTCTTGAGATTTACGGCTTATTCAAATACATTTTCTATGATGTATTCCTTGGAAAGGCTCCCTAACGAAATTTAAAAAACAATTTGCGGCGTCTTCAGATGAAGATGCCGCATTTTTCTCTTGCTCGCCGCAAGGGCGTTACTTTCTTGAAAGAAAGTAACCAAAGAACTTTTCTGCTTTCTGACTCGGCGGAATGCTTTTTTTGCTTCATTAAACCTTCCCCGCGGTTGCGAATTGCGCATTGTTTTTTATTCCTTCTTTATTTTATTGAGCTGACTGTTTATCTCAAGCAGCTGCTGCTTCGTAAATTTGATTCCTGCCGAGCCGAGAAGATTTGTAAGGCGAAGCACCGTAAAGCCGTTCATCATTTTAAGCATACTTTCATTCACCTCAAAACCTGCAAATGAGGCGGTGCCCGGTGCACCTGTCATAGATTTCATAAAGCCTGCAAAAAGCCGTCTGCCACCCTCTGTTGCAAGAATATCGCCAAGCTTATCGTTAAGAGAGAAGCAACCCTCCTGCTCGGTAATGTCAAACCAGTTGAGCACCGCTCCCCTCTCCTTAAGACGGTACTTCTCATTAAACGCCTCAACCTTGCGTATCACACTGCTGTCCTTGCAGTCCCCTGCCTTGGCTATGAGATGGGTTTCACCTCTGTTTGGTATTTCAAAAACAAAGAAGCGACTTTCGCTTTTCTGCTTTGCAAAGGGATTACCGTTAAGGTAAAGCTCAACCTCGGGAAGGTTTGAATATACGGTCACTCTTGTATATTCCTCTGCCCTTTCCACATATCTCTTTCCGCAGATGTGAACAAAGGGTTCTTCACTCAGCCACGCCTTATATGCGTAAAAGGAATCCTTTTTATACTTTCTGTCAAAGGATACGAGTCCCTTGTGATTCATACCGTTTTCGCCGCCCTCGTTTCTTGCATCGGCGCCGAAATCAAACATATTCCACACATAGGTTGCCCACAGATAATCCCTCGTGAAAAGCTGCTTTATCATTTCCTCGTGGTAATACGCCTGATATTCCTCGGTGTAGTCTCCCTGCTGCGGATTTGAGCTGTGCCAGTCCAGTGCCTCGCAGCCGTATTCACTTACGCCGATGGGTATATCGGGAAAAGCCTTGTGAAAATCGTCAAACCAGGGTCCGTTCATAGAAACATCGCCTCCGTACCAACCGAAATAATGATTATAGGCTATCAGATCGGGAATCCTTATATACGGGTCATTGGTATCACACATTGAAACGCAGGCTATTGTTGTAAGTCTTGTTTTGTCCATTTCGTGACAAAGCTCGTTAAGAAGTCTGTGATTTTCAAGAAGATCCTCGTCGGACGAGCCATTCATCGTAATTTCATTGGAAAGTCCCCACACAACAATGGAGGGATGATTGTAGTTCTGTGCTATAAGCTCCTTCATCTGCTGAAGGCTGTTCTCCCTCGCCTCCGGTACGTGATGGGAAATATAGGGTATCTCTGCCCATACTATCATACCCTTCTCGTCGCACAGGTCGTAGAAGTACTGATCGTGCTGATAATGGGCAAGGCGGATGGTATTCGCTCCCATTTCGGCTATCAGCTCAATATCCTCTCTATGATCCTCACGTGAAAGTGCATTTCCCTTCTGAGGTCTGTCCTGATGGCGTGATACCCCCCTTAAGGGATAGCTTTGTCCGTTGAGGAAAAATCCCTTCTGCGGGTCTACGGCAAAGCTTCTGCAACCGAACCGTGTCTCTACTTTGTCTATCACATTGCCGTCTTCAATAAGCTCGGCAGCTGCCGTATAAAGGTACGGGTGTCTTCTTCCGTGCCACAGCTTTACATTTTCGATGGTAAAAGAGATTTTCTCATCCTCGGTTTTCTCGCTGAACAGAATCTGACCCTCCTTGTCCCTCACGGAAAAGGCAATGCACTGACCCTTCTTTTTTCTCGTTACATAGGCGGTTATTTCTCCTCTTGCTGTACCCTCGTCAACCACCGTTGTAACGGTTATTCCCTTCGAGCCGTAATAATCAAGGTCAAAGTGTGACTCAGGTACGCAAATAAGAAAAACGTCACGGTATATGCCTCCGTAGAAGGTAAAATCCGCCATTCTCGGATAAACATCCTCTCTGTCGCTGTTGTCAACGTCAACCGTAATGATGTTTTCCTCCAGCAAAAGGTCGGTAATATCCGCCCTGAAGCTGCTGTAGCCGCCCTCGTGACGGCACACTCTCTCACCGTTGACATACACATCGGCAACGGAATTCACGCCCCTGAATTCAAGATAGTACCGCTGTGCCTCGGGCATTTCCTCCCTTGTGAGACTTCTTACATATCTGCATCTGCCTCTGTAATAGTCTCCGCCGCCGTCCTGACCGTCAATGCCGTTCCATGTGTGGGGCAGATTAACAAAATACCAGTCCGTCGGTATTTTCTTCGGCATCTCCCCCGGATTTTTCGTAAAAGCCCACTTTGAATTAAGGCAAACCGTTTCTCTCATACTCTTTTTCTCCTATTCTGATTTTTTGTGTTTATTTTTCAGTATCTCTATATTCTCAAGCACCTGCTTTTTACCGAGCGGATAGACAAACAGAAGTATAATGCCCAGCAGAACAAAGCCAACCGCAGGCACAAGCGTTGCTATATTGAAAATACCGTTTACTACCCCTTCACTAAAGGCGGTTTCCTCGCTGTAGCCGATAAGTGTGAGAAGTCCGCCCGAAAGACCTGAGGATGCCGCCTGACCGAGCTTTCTTGCAAAGGAATAAAGTGCATACACCGTACCGTCCTCACGGATGCCGTTTTTTATTTCCGAATAGTCTATAACATCGGTAATGAGTGCCCATGACACCATAGAGAAAACACCGAGGCCTATCCATGAGGCGGTCTGAAAGGCGATATAGACCCATACGTTTTCGGGACGCAGGAAAAACAGCACCAGAGAACCTATACCTGCAATGATATTTGATACTCCGCTGATTTCAGCCTTTCCGTAGCGTGCCGCAAGAGGCTTTGCGATAACCGCCGCCACCGTCATGCCAAGTGTCATTGTCACCGTTGCCACAGTCTGCATCCCCGCGTTGCCGTAAAAATTCGGGAAGACGTAGTTTATCATCTGCTGCATTGTAAGCTGGGAAAGAAGCATTACCACCGACGCAACAATTATTGTTATCAGCGGCTTGTTTCCCGCCGCATTTTTAAGCATCACAAAGGCGTTATTGCTTTTCTGCTTCGCCTCGGAGGGCACCGCCCTGACTCGTTCTCTTACAAGAAAGTAGCAAAGCAGGTAGCATACAAGAGCGAGAAGGGAAAATACGGCCGCAACAAGGGTAAATCTGCTTCCGACCATCACATCCTTGCCGTCACGGCTTTCGTACACGAGTAAGGGTACTCCGCCGGTGACGATTGCGCCGCCTATCATACCGCCTACGGTACGGTAGGTTGAAAGAGACTGTCTGTCGCCGGGCTCCGGTGATATCGCTGACGCCATCGAGCCGTAGGGAATGTTTATACCCGTATAAAAGAAAGAGCCCCACAGAATATAGGTGACAAAAAGGTATGCTATCTTCAATCCGGTAGGAAGCGATGCAAGTCCGCTCTGATATATAAGAAAAGAGGAAAGAGTTACAGGAATGCACATTCTGAGTATCCACGGACGGAACTTTCCCTTTTCGTTGCCCTTGCTTTTATCGCACAGCCTGCCCATTGCAATATCCGTGAAAGCATCAATAAACCTCGCCGTCATCATAACCGTACCGATAACCGCCGCAGGTACGCCCATAACATCGGTATAGAATTTCATAAGAAAGCCCGAGGACAGAATAAAGGTAAAATCGTTGCCGAGGTCACCGAAAAGATACCCCAGCTTATCCTTCGCTGAGAAGGGTGCAGCTTCATTTTTCATAAAGAAAAGCCTTCCTTTCTTATTTCGCTTTAATTTATTTTGCCAAATAAAAAGCAAAGCATACAAAATTCACAAAAAAAAGGACACCCCGACGGGTGTCCTTTTTAAGTTTTTAATAGTGTGCTGCACCGCAGACACAAACCTGATGAACTCCGAATATCTTCCACAGGAAGCGGATGATCGAGTAGATAATGTGGATGATCCAGTTTCTGCTGTGGCAGAAGCATCCGCAATCGCCTGATGTCATGCTGTGAGTACAGTTGTCGCACTTGCCGTCACCGTCTGCATCAGCGTGGTTTGTCTTGCTGATTACGTCGTAGTGTACGTCACCGCAGTTGAGACATTCTACATAATTCTCGTAGCCGTCCTCTGTGCAGGTGGGAGCCTTATCTGCCTTTGCTACCCAATTGTGTCCGAGCTTCTCGATGGGTGTCTTTTCAACACGGTTACATCTTGAGCAGGTCTTGAGTGTGTAGCCGTCCTTTATGCAGGTGGGAGCTACTGTTTCAGTTACATCCTCGTGGCCGAGTGCCTCGCCCATTTCGATTATCTGACCCTTGCCGCAGACTATACAGCTGTACATTGCGTATCTGCCGTTTTCACAGCTTGCTTCCTTGTAGTTGTCATAGATCGGATTGCCGTTTTCATCTACGGGCATTGTATGTGTCTTACCGCTTTCTTCCTTGCTCTCGGTTTCTCCGCAAACGGAGCAGGTGCGTGTAAGTACTACTGTAGTAGTGCAGTCGCCTTCACCGATCCATTCACCCCAAGCGTGTCCCGCTGCGGGAGTTTCATCAGCGACATAGCTATCACCGCATGAGCAGGTGTAGGTTGTGAAGCCGCCGGCTGTACAGGTGGGAGCAGTTACAACTGCCTCGTAATCGTGTCCCTTTGCGGGGATTGCTTCTGTGTAGCTGTCGCCGCAGGCACAAGTATAGGTAATTACACCGTCATCCGTACAAGTGGGCTCTGTTACAACCGACTTGTAATCGTGGGCCTTTACAGGAATTTCTACGTATGTTGTGTAGTCGCACTCTGAGCAGTATTCGTATGCGTTCCAACCGATTTCTGTGCAGGTTGCTTCCTTTGCACCTACCTGAACAAGATTTGCGTGGTTGTTTGAATCCTTTTCGCCTGTCTTTGCTACTGTGCTGAGCTTTGCATCACAGTCTGCGCAATAGGTTACTTCGTTCCATGTTTCAGCTGAAATACATGTGCCTGCTACAACATCTTCCTTTTCAACGCGAGTACCGCCTGCATGATTGTCTGCATCTACGGGAATTACTCTTGTTGTTTCGTAATCACATGCTTCGTA
>JAZULG010000017.1:0-8235 GCA_045603005.1 Acutalibacteraceae bacterium | reverse complement strand
CCACACATCCTCACCAAAAATCCCGTTCTCGTAAGAGGGCGGGATTTTTACTTATTACCTATTCACTATTCACTTTTCACTCTCCGTTGATTTTTTCGGGATTTTTGGTAAGTAAGAAGTAATAGTGAAGAAGTAAGAAGTGTAGACGGGACACCCGCACCCGATTATGATAAAAAGAAAACTATTGATTTTTTCGGGAAAAAGTGCTAAACTAATTATGCCAAACAAACTGAATAAACAGAATTGACGGGGATATTTTATCTTTTTACGGGATAACTATACCTTTATTTAGTCATAATATCATTGAATTTGTTAAAAATGCAGATTCCATCAGATATTATGGCTTGGATTGTTATATCCCCATTCTGTTTAGTTTGTTTGGCGACAATCGGAGTTTGCATTTTATGTGTGTCAGCTTCGGTTGGCGCACTTTTTTATTGTGTGGGGTAAAATTGTGTAGCATTCAGGAAGGGAGAAAAGAAAGAAAACTATCCACAGAAATATTTTATTGAAAGGATTTTTGTAATGAAGAAAATAAGTTTATTATTCGCAACGTTAGTTATGATTATGCTTTTTGCATTTTCTGCCAGTGCGGCAACAGAAGGTTATTATACCTACACGGTTAAAAATGGTGAAGCTACTATAACAGATGTCGACACATCAATCAGCGGTGACATAACTATACCTGCCACACTTGGCGGTTACAGTGTTACTACTATAGGTCATGAGGCTTTTGATCGTTGCAACAACCTCACAAGTGTAACAATCCCCGACAGTGTTACATATATAGTTAATTTAGCCTTCAGTAACTGCACAAGCCTTAAAAGTGTAACAATCCCCGACAGTGTTACATCAATTCAGGACAGCACCTTCTATCGGTGCACAAGCCTTGAGAGTGTAACAATCCCCGATAGTGTTGCATCTATAGGTATTGAGGCCTTCTATTGCTGCGAAAGCCTTCAGGCGGTATATTTTGGTGGTACCGAGAAGAAGTGGGATGAAATTACATCAGGTAATAATGATGAGAGTTTGAACAATGCCACAATATTTTTTAAAGATGGAGTGAGATGTAAGAAACACACCGATGAAGACCACGACGGTTACTGTGACATTTGCAAAGAAATGACACCTGAAAGAGCCAACTGCTCCTGCAATTGCCACAAATCAGGCTTTATGGGCATCATTTGGAAGATTCTCAGATTCTTCTATAAGCTGTTCGGCACAAACAAAACTTGTGGTTGCGGCGTAGCTCACTATTAAAAACAACAAAAGGGAACGGCTCAAAACCGTTCCCTTAACTTTTTATATAGTTATTATAATGCTTCAAAAAAGTTGCTAATTACTTGCTTCAGACCTGTTGCTTTTCTGCTGCTTTTTTCTACCGTTTTCACTTGTGTTTCTATGAGAATAATGCTTTTTCTGTGAAGTTCCTTGTTAGACTTCTTCCACTTACCCTTTCCTATATCACCCAACCCATCAACAGTGACACGTTCTCTCTGCTGCGGCAAATCCATAGCCTTTGAAAAACGGCTGTATTCCTGGCTCGTTACTCTGTATCGTCCTCGGGCGGCAATGATATCATCTTCATCTGCCTTTCCTTGCTCAAGAAGCTTGATTTTCTGACGTTGCGCACGCATTGTAGTTTCAAGCTTTCGCTGTCTTTGCAGTGCTTCATACTTGGTATATTTCTTGTCAACGTACTTGACAAACAAGTCACAGAGGAGTATAATCTGTATCGAACAAATGTTCTGTTGGGGGTATAGATAATGGAGAGAATAATAATACATTCCGATATGAACTCCTGTTATGCCTCAATAGAATGCAGTCTTAATCCTGAACTAAAGGGTAAGCCAATGGCTGTCGGCGGAAGCAAGGAGGACAGGCATGGTATAATTCTTGCTAAAAGTGAAGAGGCTAAAAGGTACGGAGTAAAAACCGGAGAGGTAATCTGGCAGGCTGAGAGAAAATGCCCGGGCTTGATTGTTGTGCCTCCTCATTTTGATATTTATAAGAAATATTCCCGTCTTGCTTCGGAGATATATTCTGAGTATTCCGACAGAATAGAGCCTATGGGCCTTGATGAAGTATGGTGTGACCTTACGGGATATGCAAAAAATTTCAGAGAGGCAGATTCTATTGCCGAAGAAATAAGGGGTCGCTTCAGAGATGAACTCGGAATAACTGTTTCTGTCGGTATATCCTTCAATAAAATTTTTGCAAAGCTTTGCAGTGACCTTGCAGGACGTGACGAAAGCTATACTGTAACTCCTGATGATTTCAGGGAAAAGCTGTGGGGACTTCCCGCATCGTCTATGATGGGAATAGGGCGTAAAACTGCTGAACATTTAAAGAAATACTGTATAAACACTATAGGCGAGCTTGCCTTTTGTGACCCTGAATGGCTACGCAGTATTTTCGGCGTATGTGGTGTTGATATGCACCGCAATGCCAACGGACTTGATATGTCTCCCGTAATGAAATACGGTGAGCTTCCCGATGTAAAAAGCATAGGTCACGGAATAACCTGCCGAGAAGATCTTACAGATAATGAGCAGGTGTGGCGTGTTTTTCTTTCTCTTTCTCAAAGAGTTGCAAAAAAGCTGAGGGTGGAAAAAATGATCGCTTCTGCTGTTCAGATAAGTGTGCGTGACAATAAGCTTCAGACAAAGCAATTTCAGTGTGAGCTTATAATTTCAACATGCTCAGCCTTTGAAATTGCCACAACTGCTTTTGAACTTTTTAAAAAGCATTATATATGGAAAAACAACGTAAGAGCTTTAACAGTGCGTGCGATAAACCTTGAAAATGAGGACACACCCTTGCAGCTTGATCTTTATAATGATTACAGAAAGCACGATAAGCAGATGAAAATCGAAGATACCGTATTTGAACTAAGAAGCCGTTTCGGAGAGAGCGCAGTAAAAAACTGCTGTCTTATGCTTGAAGATAAAATTCCGACAGAAAGCGAGAATAAACCGATACCGTTTATGCGTGATTTTATCAAAAATAAGTAAATTATTTAACATCGAGGGGTGGTAATGTGAAAAGAAAGGTTTATGTTGAGGTGATAATTCATGTTGATGAGGAAGGAAACAATCACCCTGAGTGTATAATTTTCGAAAGAGAAAGGAAATATCTTATAGACAAAGTTATAGATGTACGCCGCGCCTGCGCAGCATCTGTTGGCGGAACTGCAATGCGCTACACTGTCAGAATCGGTAACAAAACTACCTCTCTTTTTGAAGATGAAGGAAAGTGGTTTGTTGAAGCCTCTTGATTTTTTATGAAAAATAGTGTAATATTGCTTTAGTTGTGCAAAAAAATATAATATTCCACTATATTTTGTGTTTAAATCGATAATGTAAGAAAGGAACCCGATAAAATGGCAAAAAAATCAGGCTATTCCGATAATGATATTGAAATGCTGGAAGGCGCCGACCGAGTCAGAAAAAGACCTGCGGTTATCTTCGGCTCCAACGGTATCGCCGGATGTGAACATTCGGTTTTTGAAATTCTCTCAAACTCAATTGACGAAGCAAGAGAAGGATACGGCGACAAGATTATTGTAAGCCGTTATTCTGACGGCTCTTTTGAGATACAGGACTTTGGTCGAGGAATTCCCGTCGGATATAATCAGAAGTACGACAAGGAAAACTGGGAAATCATTTTCTGCGAGATGTACGGCGGCGGTAAGTACAACACCAACTCAAGCGGTAGTTACGAGTACTCTCTTGGTCTTAACGGTCTCGGCCTTTGTGCTACTCAGTACGCAAGTGAATATATGGATGCCGAAATCAAAAAGGACGGTATGAAGTATAATCTTCACTTTGAGAAGGGTGAAAACATAGGCGGACTTTCAAGTGAGCCTTACGGCAAGAGGGATACAGGTACAAGAATCAGATGGAAGCCTGACCTTGAGGTTTTCACCGATATAAACATTTCCCTTGAGTATTTTCAGAATATTATGCAGAAACAGGCAATTGTTAATCCGAGGGTACGTTTCGAGCTGAAAAATCAGATTAAGGGCGGCTTTGAGACTTTTGTTTATTACTATGAAAACGGTATCAGCGACTATGTTAAGGAGATAGCGGGGGAGGACTCACTCACATCTGTTCAGTTCTGGAATACAGAAAGAAGCGGTAAGGACAGAGATGATCTTCCCGAATACAAGGTGCGCCTTAATGTTGCTCTGACCTTTTCTAATAAAAAGCAGCTTATTGAATACTATCACAACTCAAGCTTCCTTGAATTCGGAGGCTCGCCGGATAATGCTGTCAAGAGCGCACTTGTATCTCAGATAGACGCTTATCTTAAGCAGAGCGGAAAATATACGAAATCTGATTCAAAAATCAAGTTCCAGGATATTGCTGACTGCCTTATCCTTGTTTCCTCATCTTTCTCAACGGAAACTTCATATCTTAACCAGACGAAGAAAGCTATTACCAATAAGTTTATTCAGGAGGCAATGACTGAATTCCTTCGTCATCAGTTTGAGGTTTATTTTATAGAAAATAAGCTTGAGGCTGATAAAATTGCTGATCAGGTGCTTGTTAATATGAGAAGCCGCGTCAGAGCTGAAAGTACAAGACAGAGCCTCAAAAAGACCCTCGCATCTTCAAATGATATGGCTAACAGAGTACAGAAGTTTGTTGACTGCAGAAGTAAGGATATCGACAAGAGAGAGCTCTTTATAGTAGAGGGTGATTCGGCATTGGGTGCCTGTAAGCAGGCTAGAGACTCAGAATTCCAGGCTATTATTCCTGTACGCGGTAAGATACTCAACTGTCTTAAAAGCGAATATGATAAGATTTTCAAGAGTGAAATCATAACTGACCTTCTGAAAGTGCTCGGCTGCGGTGTTGAAGTAAGTGCAAAGAGCATGAAAAACCTTTCTACCTTCTCACTTGATAATCTGCGCTGGAGTAAAATTATTATCTGTACCGACGCCGACGTTGACGGCTATCAGATAAGAACACTTATACTTACGATGATTTACCGTCTCATTCCTACGCTTATTAAAGAGGGTAAGGTATTCATCGCCGAATCACCTCTTTATGAAATAACGAGCGGTAACGAAACCTGGTTTGCCTACACTGAAAAGGAAAAGGCAGATGCGCTTGAGGCTATCGGTAACAAGAAGTATGTTATCCAGCGCTCAAAGGGTCTCGGTGAAAACGATGCAGATATGATGAATCTCACTACGATGAATCCTGCAACGAGACGACTTATAAAAATCGATCCTGCCGAAGCTCAGGCAACGGCAGATAAATTTGATCTTCTGCTAGGTGACAATCTTACCGGCAGAAAGGATTATATTGCTAACTACGGTCATCTCTATATTGATATGACCGATGTCAGCTGAGAGGAGGTAATATCTTGGCTAAAAAGAAAGCAACAGAAAAGAAAAAGATGGAAGACAAGGATCTTCTTAAAAATACTCATATTGCCAATGCCGGCGAAATGATTGAGCAGAGAATTACCGATACTCTTGAAATTAACTATATGCCCTATGCTATGAGCGTAATTTTGTCCCGTGCCATTCCCGAGATTGACGGCTTCAAGCCCTCTCACAGAAAGCTCCTTTACACTATGTATAAGATGGGACTTCTGACCGGTGGCAGAACAAAGTCTGCCAATATTGTAGGTCAGACTATGCGACTCAATCCTCACGGTGATGCGGCTATTTATGAAACAATGGTACGTCTTTCAAGAGGCAACGAGGCTCTGCTTACTCCCTTCGTTGACTCTAAGGGTAACTTCGGTAAGGCTTACTCGAGAGATATGCACTATGCAGCAGCACGTTATACCGAGGCTAAGCTTGAGGGTATCTGCTCCGAGCTTTTCGGTGAAATTGATAAAGACACCGTTGACATGGTGGATAACTATGACAGCACAATGAAGGAGCCTGCTCTTCTTCCTGTAACCTTCCCTTCGATTCTTGCAAACGTCAACCTCGGTATTGCCGTAGGTATGGCAAGCTCAATATGCTCTTTTAACCTTAAGGAGCTTTGTGAGACAACAATTGAGCTTATCAAGGATCAGAATCATAACTGTATTGACACTATGCCTGCTCCTGACTTTATTGGTGGCGGTACCATCCTTTGCAATCGTGATGAGATGGAGGATGTTTACCGTACCGGTCGAGGCGGTATAAGAGTCCGTGCGAAATACTCATATGATAAGGAATTCAACTGTATTGACATCACTGAGATTCCTCCGACGACAACTGCCGAGGCTATTATCGACAAGGTTATCGAGCGTGTTAAGGCGGGCTCAATAAAGGAGATTACCGATATCCGTGATGAAACGGATAAGGAAGGTCTGAAGATTACCATTGACCTTAAGAGAGGAACGGATGCCGATAAGCTTATGCAGAAGCTTTATAAGCTGACTCCATTGGAGGATTCCTTCTCATGTAACTTCAACGTTCTCGTTGACGGATATCCGAGAGTAATGGGTGTCAAGGACATTCTACTCGAATGGATACGATTCAGAGGTCGCTGTGTTTTCCGCCGTGTCAGCTTTGAGCTTAACAAAGCAAAGGCAAGACTACATCTTCTTAAAGGTCTTGAAAAAATTCTCCTTGATATTGATAAGGCTATTGCCATTATCCGTAATACCGATGAAGAAAGTGAAGTTATTCCTAATTTGATGATTGGCTTCGGTATTGATGAAATTCAGGCTGAATACGTTGCAGAAATCAAGCTGCGTCACCTTAACAGAGAGTACATCCTCAAGCGACTCAAGGATATCGAAAACCTTGAAGCTACAATAAAGGATATGACCGATATTCTTTCTTCAAAGGCAAGAGTACGTAAGATTATTATTGGCGAGCTTAACGATATAATCAAAAAGTACGGGATAGAAAGAAAGAGCGTAATTCTCTATACAAGTGAAATCGAGGACGAGGATACAGAGGAAGAAATTCCCGATTATCCTGTAAATATCTTCTTTACAAAGGAAGGCTACTTCAAAAAAATCACACCTCTTTCGCTTCGTATGGGCGGTGACCAGAAGCTCAAGGAAACTGATGAGATAATCCAGAGCCTCGAAACCACAAACAACAATGACCTTCTTTTCTTTACAGACAAGTATCAGGTTTATAAGGCAAGAGTATCAGACTTTGCAGACAGCAAAGCAAGCGTACTCGGCGACTTTATTCCTTCAAAGCTTGAGATGGAGGAAGGGGAGCAGACTCTTTATATGGTACTGACAAAGAAGTACGAAGGCTTTATGCTCTTCTTCTTTGAAAACGGAAAGTGCGCAAAGGTCAGCCTTTCATCCTACGCAACCAAAACCAACAGAAAGAAGCTTATCAAGGCTTACAGTGATAAATCACCTGTTGTCGGTATGATTTATATGAAGGATGAGGGTCAGGTTGTGCTTGAAACAACCGGTGGCAGATGTCTTCTCGTTGATACATCGGCGATTGCAACAAAGGCAATGAAGGATACACAGGGTGTAGCGTGTATTACTGTCAAGAAGAATCAGAAGCTTTCTGTTGTCAGAGAATATGTCGACGGTGAGTTTGTGAAAGCTTCCAGGTACAAATCAAAAAATTTACCTTCAGCCGGCGCAGTGCTTTCCAACGAAGACATTATGAAGAGAAGCAATGTTACTTTTGAAGGATTTGAATAATAAAAAAATCAGAGCGTAATTTTATACGTTCTGATTTTTTTAGGTCATTATACTGAAATTACATATTGGTGTTGCATAAATAACAGTTTGTTCATAATTACATAACAAAAAAAGTATAAACAAGGCGTATTCTCATATGTGTGGTAAACCAAATGTAAATAACGGAGGTTTTGGACTTGCCGGTAGAAGTAACAACAGTTAAAGAGCTTGTACATAACGCAGCTCAGAAATACAACAACAAGGATTTTTGCCGTTTTATTGCTGATGGTAGAGTCTTTATAAAAAGCTATACGGAATTTTACGAGGATTGTCTTGCAGTCAGCAGGTATATAAGAACAACCCATAAGAACAGAATGAACATTGGTTTTATAGGTAAAACCGGCTATGAATATATAGCCTGTCTTACAGGAATGATATTCAGCGGCAATACAGTAGTTCCTTTTGCTCCTGATATCACAGTTGATGAGGCATGTCTTCTTTTTGAGGATGCTGATATAGAAATGCTTTTTTGTGAAGAGGAGTTTCGCGATACGGCAGAAAAAGTATTCGAAAAATGTCCTACGCTAAGCAAAATTGTTTCCCTTGGTGACCGTGAAT
>JAZULG010000016.1:0-9719 GCA_045603005.1 Acutalibacteraceae bacterium | reverse complement strand
CCGGTGCTTTTTGCAAAAAAGACAAAGACAAAAAATATTGCCGCAGACGTTTATAAAACAATAGTACCCTCCTTCACTCACGGAGTTGACTATGAGGTTATAGTATCAAAGAGCTTTATCGGCAAGGATGACAAGGTTCTTATTATAGACGATTTTCTTGCTGAGGGAAATGCACTTCTCGGTCTTATTGATCTTTGTGAGCAGGCAGGTGCTTCTGTTGCAGGCTGCGCAATCGCAATTGAAAAGGGCTTCCAAAAAGGAGCAGAGAAGGTTATGGCAAAGGGAGTAAGGGTTGAGTCTCTTGCGATTGTTGAATCGATGAATGACGGAGCCATCACCTTCACACAAAGATAAGTAACCCACCGGCAGGCAGCCGGAAAAAATAAAAACAAAAAACAATGGAGGCAAAGAATCATGAAAAAAATTCTTGCAGTTGCCCTTGCAGCACTTATGCTCTTCGCATTTGCAGCTTGCGGCGGCAAAACAAACACAGACGCTAACGCAGAAGCTCTGAAGGTTGGCTTTATCTTCCTTCACGACGAAAACTCAACCTACGATAAGAACTTCATGGATGCAGCTAAGGCAGCTTGTGAAGAAATGAACGTAGAGTACTTCCAGAAGACTCAGATCCCCGAGTCAAAGGATTGCTACGATGCAGCTGTTGAGCTTATCGAAGTTAACGGTTGTGACATCATCTTCGCTGACAGCTTCGGTCACGAGTCATTCCTTATGGACGCAGCAAGAAAGTATCCTGATGTACAGTTCTGTCACGCTACAGGTACTCAGGCTCACACTGCAAAGGATCTTACAAACTTCCACAACGCTTTCGCATCAATCTACGAAGGCCGTTACCTTGCAGGTGTTGCAGCAGGTCTCAAGCTCAACGAAATGATCGCTGCAGGCGAAATCACTGCTGATCAGGCTAAGATGGGCTATGTAGGTGCTTTCACATTTGCTGAAGTTATCTCAGGCTACACATCATTCTATCTTGGTGCAAAGAGCGTATGCCCCACAGTTACTATGGATGTTAAGTTCACAGGCTCATGGTACAACGAGCAGCTCGAAAAGGAAGCAGCACAGGCTCTTATCGCAGGCGGTTGCGTACTTATCAGCCAGCACGCTGACTCAATGGGTGCTCCCACAGCTTGTGAAGCAGCAGGCGTTCCCAACGTTTCCTACAACGGTTCAACAATCGCTGCTTGCCCCAAGGCCTTCATCGTTTCCTCAAGAATCGACTGGACACCTTACTTCAAGTATATGATCACCTGCGTACAGAAGGGCGAAGCTATTGCTACTGACTGGACAGGTACAATCGAAACAGGCTCAGTTGTTCTCACAGACGTTAACACAGAAGTTGCTGCTGAAGGTACTGTAGAGAAGATTGAAGAAGTTAAGGCTAAGCTCCTTGACGGTTCAATCAACGTATTCGATACCGCTAACTGGACAGTGGGCGGCGAAACACTCACAAGCTACATGGCAGACGTTGATACAGATAAGGATTTTGTAAAGGATACAGAGGTTATCGAGAATGGCGTATTCTTCGAATCAAAGTTCCGTTCAGCTCCCTACTTCGATGCAGAAATCGACGGTATCACACTTCTTGACAGAAACTACGGCTAATATCATTTAACTTTATGTCTGAGACGAGGGTTTCCCTCGCCTCAGACTAATTTTGAAGAAAACGCTGTGTTTTATCCATAGCTTTTTCTTGAGAATTAAAAAGGAACGGAGGCTTAACGTGAGTAAACAACCTGCTATCGAGCTTAAAAACATCACCAAAAAATTCGGCAAGGTAATTGCCAACAAAAACGTTAATCTTACCGCATACCGTGGTGAGATTCTTTCCGTTTTAGGAGAAAACGGAAGCGGCAAGACAACCCTTATGAATATGATATCCGGCATTTACTTCCCCGATGAAGGCCAGATTTTCATTGACGAGCAGGAGGCGGTCATCACCTCACCGAAGGATGCCTTTGCTTATAAAATAGGTATGATACATCAGCATTTCAAGCTTGTTGATGTATTCAGTGCTGCGGAAAACATCGTTCTCGGTATCGAAAACGGCAAGTACGACCTTAAGAAGTCAACTGCTGAAATCAAAAAAATCAGCGGGCAGTACGGCTTTGAGCTTGATTTTAATAAGAAGATATATGAGATGTCTGTTTCCGAAAAGCAGACCGTTGAAATCATAAAGGTGCTCTACAGAGGTGCGGATATCCTTATCCTTGATGAGCCTACCGCCGTTCTCACACCTCAGGAGACAGAAAAGCTTTTCACTATTCTCCGCCGTATGCGTGATGACGGAAAGTGTATCATCATCATCACTCACAAGCTTCACGAGGTACTCTCCCTTTCAGACAGAGTTTCTGTTCTTCGTAAGGGTGAATATATCGGTACCGTAAACACAGCCGAGACAAGCGAATCTCAGCTTACCGAGATGATGGTCGGCAAGAAAATAAGCCTTAACATCAAGCGTGACGAGCCCAAGGAGCCCAAGGACAGACTTGTTGTAAACAGTATAACCTGCGTTGACAGAGTGGGCGCAACAATCCTCGACAACGTTTCCTTCACTGCAAAGAGCGGAGAAATCCTCGGTATTGCAGGTATTGCAGGCTCAGGTCAGAGAGAGCTGCTTGAATCAATAGCAGGTCTTCAGCGCCTCGAATACGGTGACATTTTCTACTTTGACCCCAAGACCGGCAAGAAGGAAAGTCTCAGAGATAAGACTCCCGTACAGATCAGAAATATGGGCGTGCGTCTTTCCTTCGTACCTGAGGACAGACTCGGTATGGGTCTTGTAGGCAATATGGACATCGTTGACAATATGATGCTCAGAAGCTATACCAAGGGACATTCCCTTTTCCTTAAGAGAAAGAAGCCCAAGGATCTTGCAATGAAGATTATCAAGGACCTTGAGGTTGTAACTCCCAGCGCAAGCACACCTGTACGCCGTCTTTCCGGCGGTAACGTTCAGAAGGTTCTTGTAGGCCGTGAAATTGCGGCTTCACCCACAGTTCTTATGGTTGCTTACCCCGTAAGAGGACTTGATATCAACTCCTCCTATATGATTTACAACCTTCTCAACGAGCAGAAGGCAAAGGGTGTTGCAGTTATTTTTGTCGGTGAGGACCTTGACGTGCTTATCGAGCTGTGCGACAAGATTATGGTTATCGGCTCAGGCAGAATAACAGGTATCGTTGACGGACGCACAACAAACAAGGAAGAAATCGGTCTTCTTATGACAAAATCAAAGAGCGAAGGAAAGGAGAATGAAAATGGCTAAAAATAAAGATGTAAAGCATCACGAGCCGCTTTTTCACGTTGTCAAGCGTGACGATATGTCCGCAGGCAAGGCGTGGCTTGTCCGTTTTGCTACAATAGCAGTTTCCCTCCTTCTTGTAGGTCTTTTATCAATGTCAATCACAGGCAAAAGCTTCGGCGAAACCTATGAGATAATGTTCTCAGGCGTATTCGGCAGAATTTTTGAGGGCAGAACAGTAATGCTCTGGAAATATCTTCAGGAAATGGCAATTCTTCTCTGCCTTGCTCTTGCTCTTACTCCCGCCTTCAAGATGAAATTCTGGAACTGCGGTGCAGAGGGTCAGGCACTTATGGGCGGTCTCGCTTCTATTTTCTGTATGATAGAATTCGGTGAGAGCCTCTCAACTCCCGTACTTATTGGGGTGATTGCCGTTACAAGTATGCTTGCAGGTGCAATCTGGGGCGTTATCCCTGCTATCTTCAAGGCACTGTTTAATACAAACGAAACACTGTTCACTCTTATGATGAACTATATTGCAACCCAGATAATCGCTTACTACGTATATATCGAGGGCGGCGGATCAAACGTTATCAACCCGGTGCCTTACGGTAATTTCCCAAAGGTGGGAGACAACGATTATTTCGTGAATATCGTAATTGTTGCAGTTATTACCGTGCTTATGTATATCTATCTTAAATACAGCAAGCAGGGCTATGAAATTTCCGTTGTCGGTGAAAGTCAGAATACTGCACGCTACATAGGTATAAACGTTAAGAAGGTTATTATCAGAACAATGATAATCTCAGGCGGTCTGTGCGGCGTTACAGGTATGCTTCTTGTTGCAGGTAAGGACCACAGCATCAACATCAATCTTGTAGGCGGTCAGGGCTTTACTGCAATTCTTATGTCATGGCTCGGACAGTTCAATCCCTTTATTATGGTTATTATGACGGGTATCGTTGTCTTCCTTCGCATAGGTGTTGCAAAGGTTGCCGATATATCCCTTCTTAACTCTTCATTCTCAGAAATCATCGTCGGATTTGTTATTCTTATGCTTGTCGGCTGCGAATTCCTTATCCACTATTCAATCAAGTTCCGTCAGAGCAAAAAGGAGGTTAAAGCATGATTATTCAATTTATCTGCAGAGCAATACTCCTTGGTGTGCCTCTTCTTTACGGCTCAACGGGTGAAATAGTAACTGAAAAGTCAGGTCATCTCAACCTCGGTATTCCCGGTATCATGTATGTCGGTGCAATCAGCGGTGTTGTAGGCTCATTCCTTTATGAGAATTCCTGCGGCAACGATCTCGCAAATATGAACGGCTTTCTTGCGGTTATTATTCCGCTTATATGCTCAATCGTCGGTTCGGTTATAATGGGTCTTGTATACAGCTTCCTTACCGTAACCCTTCACGCAAATCAGAACGTTACCGGTCTTGCTCTCACAACCTTCGGTATCGGTCTCGGAAACTTCCTCGGTGCTTCTCTTATAAACATCACCAAGAGTGAGCTTCCCTCAATCGCACTTACAAAGACAAGCTCATTTTTCACAGTGAAGCTTCCCTTCGCCGATAATCTCGGCGGCTTCGGTGAGTTGGTCTTCTCGCACGATTTCCTCACCTATCTTGCAATCGCCATTGCATTGATTGTTTCCTTCGTTCTCAACCGTACCCGCGTAGGTCTCAACCTGCGTTCTGTAGGTGAGAATCCCGCGACTGCAGACGCCGCAGGCATCAACGTTGTAAAATACAGATACGTTGCAACCTGCATAGGCAGTGCTATCGCAGGTCTCGGCGGACTTCAGTACGTTATGGCATACGCAAGCGGCGTATGGTCAAACAACGCCTTCGGTGACCGCGGCTGGATGGCTATTGCACTTGTTATTTTCGCTCTGTGGAAGCCCTCTGTTGCAATTGTCGGCTCATTCCTTTTCGGTGCGCTCTGCAATGCAAACAACTACATTCAGGGCCTCGGCACAGAAACTCAGGAGCTTTTCAAGATGCTTCCCTACGTTGTTACAATCCTCGTTCTTATCATCACAAGCATGCGTAAGAAGAGAGAGCATCAGCCTCCCGCTTCTCTCGGACTCAATTACTTCCGAGAGGAAAGATAATAAGAAAAGTTCTTTTGTTTCTTTTCTTCCAAGAAAAGAAAGCCTGTCCGGCGAGGACATAAGAATAAAGTCATATATATTCTATATAGAGATAAAGAGCAATCCGATGAAAAAGGGTTGCTCTTTGCTCTTTTGTGTGGCATGGTTTTGTGTCCCGTATTGCTCACCTGAATGTGATGTTGTGCTTTTTCATATTAAACCATTTAGTCATACCTAACTTAAGTTATAATTGACAAACCGACCGAATATCTGTTAACATAGGCAAAGTGAATTTTATTATACACAACGGAGGTACAGACCTTGCTTAAGAGCATTCTTGAAAAAAGTGTCGCAGGCTGCGGCGATGAGCATAAAAAAAGAGAAAAGTACGGCGTTGTTGCAGGGGCAGTAGGTATAATCTGCAATATAATTCTGTGTGCTTTTAAGTTTGTTATAGGTTATCTGACCGGCTCGGTTGCCATAACAGCCGATGCGGTTAATAACCTTTCCGATGCAGGCTCGAATGTGGTGTCAATTGCAGGCGCAAAGCTTTCAAATAAGCCTGTGGATAAGGAGCATCCCTTCGGTCACGGCAGAATGGAATATATCTCGGCTCTTGTAGTTGCCTTTCTGATATTTCTTATGAGCTTCGAGCTTGCCAAGGATTCACTTGATAAGATTGTGAATCCCGTCAGGACAAACTTCAGCTTTGTTTATGTGGCTATTCTCGCCGTAGCGGCGGGAGCAAAGCTCTGGCTGGGACATTTCAACAACGTGATATATAAGCTTACGGGAAACATCAATATGAAGGCTGTACGCAAGGATTGCATCAATGATGCACTTTCTACCCTTGCGACAGTGGCGGCTCTTCTTATAGGCGAATTTACGCAGATAAGCTTCATTGACGGAGCTATGGGTATGGGCGTTTCCGTTATCATCCTGCTTGCGGGAGTCGGCATCGTAAAGGATATCCTCGGCCCCCTTCTCGGTCAGCCTCCCTCAGTTCAGGAGGTAAGAGAGCTTGAGAAAATGATAGTTTCCGACGAAAAAATTATAGGCATCCACGACCTTATCGTCCACGACTACGGTCCGGGCAGACGTATTGCCTCTGTGCACGCGGAGGTGCCCTCTGACGTTGACCTTGTAGAGATACACGATATAGTTGACAATATAGAGGTGGAGATTCTCCGTAAGAAGGGGATTCTTATGTGTATCCACATTGACCCTATCGTACTCGGCGACGAAACAGTGAACAGATATAAGCAGATGACGGCGGAGGTAATCGCCTCAATTGACGAAAGGTACGGCTTTCACGATTTCAGAATGGTGCAGGGACCGACTCATACCAATCTGCTCTTTGACCTTGTTGTGCCTGCCGAGGAGACAAGCGTTAATCCGGGCGAGCTTCTCAGTACTCTCAGAGCGAAATTTGCAGAGAGGGACAGCACAATTAACGTTGTTGCAAGAATAGAGCATTCATACGTATAAAATCCGACAAAAAAGAACTGTCACTTCAGTGACAGTTCTTTTTTGTCGAAAAAATATTTTCGACAAGCTGTCAGGATGTTGAGAAAGGTGAAAGATGACCTTTTCTTCGCCCCGAAGGCGTACGGTGGTACTCCGAGAGGGCGAAAAAAGGACAAAACAATGCAAAAAAATGGTCGGGATTCGATGTCCTGACCATTTTTCTTTGTGTTTTATTTTAATTTTTTGTTGCGGTTCTTTCAGTATATCTATGCGTTGTTGCTCTTGTGCCTTTACCGACAGTTCTTTCTTTATCCGAAAAGATTTACGCTCATATATCTTTCACCTGAGTCGGGCAGAAGGGCGACTATTGTTTTACCCTTATACTCCTCACGTGAGGCAATATCGGCTGCTGCTTTAAGGGCGGCACCGGAGGAAATACCTACGAGAAGACCCTCTGTGTGTGCAAAAAGGCGGCACATAGAAAATGCATCCTCGGTTCTGACGGTAACAACCTCGTCAATAAGGGGAAGACTCAGATTGTCAGGGATAAAGTTTGCACCTATGCCCTGAATACCGTGAGGTCCTGCAACGCCCTTTGTGATAAGAGGGGAATCGTAGGGCTCTACGCCGATGATTTTTATATTCGGATTCTTTTCCTTGAGATATCTTGCAGTACCGCTTACAGTGCCGCCGGTGCCGATGCAGGCGACGAAAGCATCAACCTTACCCTCGGTATCCGCCCATATTTCAGGACCCGTGGTAAGATAGTGGCTTTCAGGATTATCCCCGTTGTCAAACTGAGAGGGGATAAAGCTGTTGGGTATGCTCTGCTGAAGCTCCTTTGCTTTCTCAATTGAGCCGAGCATTCCCTTTGCTCCCTCGGTAAGCTGAATTTCAGCCCCGTATGCCTTAAGAAGCTTCTGCCTTTCAACACTCATAGTGTCAGGCATAACAAGTACGGCACGAAAGCCCATGGAAACAGCTGCGGCGGCAAGACCTATACCCGTGTTGCCGCTGGGAGGCTCAATAATCGTTGCACCCTCTGTGATAAGTCCCTTTTTCACGGCGCTGAGGAGCATATTGACCGCAACTCTGTCCTTGACCGAGCCGGCAGGATTAAAGCACTCAAGCTTCGTAAGAAGGGGCGGAGAAAGCCCCTCTTTTTCTGAAAAAAGGGAGGCTTCATAAAGCGGGGTATTCCCCACAAGGTCTGCGAATTTCTTATAAATCATAAATAACCTCTGTGATTATTTCTCTCCGAGAAGCTTATGAAGCTCGTCCATAAAGGTGTTGATATCCTTGAACTGACGGTAAACCGATGCAAAGCGTACGTATGCAACCTCGTCAAGCTCCTTGAGCTTATCCATAACAAGCTCACCTATACGGACAGAGGTAACTTCTCTGTCAAGAGAATTCTGAAGGTCGGCCTCAATATCAGAAACGACCTTATCAATCTGCTCGATGGAAACAGGTCTCTTTTCGCAGGCACGGAGCATACCGTTAAAGAGCTTTATACGGTCAAAAGCCTGACGGGATTTATCTTTTTTAACAACGATAATGGGCACACTTTCGATGATTTCATAGGTGGTGAAGCGCTTTCCGCAGGAAATACATTCACGGCGGCGGCGGATTTTTTCCCCCTCATCTGTGGGCCTTGAGTCAATTACCTTGCTTTCTTCGTAGCTGCAAAAAGGACATTTCATTTTAAAAACCTCTTTCCTTTATTTTGTTCAGAGTTCTGCCTGATTAAACACTTTTTCCGCGATTGCGGTCAGATATTTTGCGGCTGAAACAATTTCCGAGCCGTCTTTAAAGCTGTTGGAATAAAGCTCCACAACACCGTCACCCTTGAAGCCTTTGCTTTTGAGAGCCGAAAAAAGTTCGGTGAAATTCAAAAGCCCTTTTTCTGACGGCGGGATACAGTCCCGCTCTGAATCATAGTCACTCAAATGAACGTGAACGATATTCTCACCGAGTATATTTATAAATTCCATGGGGTCAACACCTTCACGCCGTGCCTGCTTCACATCAAGTACGGTTTTGAAGCTGTCACCGAGATAGCTCTTTATACTTTCCATAAATGCAGGAGTGGCGGCAACAAACTTAACCACGTTTTCGTGGGCGATGTTACAGCCGTAGCTCCGGGCAATCATATCAAGCTCGCCGAAGCGCTCTGCGTATTCCTCAACGGGAATCTCTATTCCGTGCTTCGCTCCGTGCATTACGATGTATTTTGCACCAAGCTCAGGTGCGGCGGCGAAGAAACGCTTATAGTTTTCTATACCGTCGTAGAAGCGGCGCTTGTATCTTGAAAAGAAATCGTAGCCCTCGGAAAAGGAACGATAGGGATGAAGAGACGTGACCGTCATACCGTAGTGATCTCTGATTTTTTTCAGCTCACTGATAAACTCAGGATTCAGCTCAGAATGGGAGTTAAAAAATATCTCGCAGTGGGTAAAGCCCATTTCGCCAAGCTTTTGCAAAGATAACTCTGTTTCCAACGGATAAAAGCAGGCTGACGAAGCACCGATTTTCACATAATCCCCTCCCTTAAAGTTTACTCTAAGTTATTATATCAAATAAAAAAAGAAAATACAACCGAGAAAGCAAAAATATGCCCGCTCCGAAGGATTTTTCAGAGCGGTATTTTTTACATTTTAAATATTATTCCCATAATTGCAGCAAAAACAATCAGCATTATGGGGTGTATCTTTTTGAATTTCAGAGTTACTGAGAAAATCAGTACACTCAGAGCAAGGCACAGCCAGTTGACGCTTTCAAAGCTGAAGACTGCTTCCGTACCGAGAAAGGCAATCTTTGCAACCGAAAGAAGTGCCGAAACGATAAGACCGAAGGAGGCGGCACGAAGACCGTAGAAGGCATACTGAACATATTTTGA
>JAZULG010000015.1:0-3050 GCA_045603005.1 Acutalibacteraceae bacterium | reverse complement strand
AGGTCGGTCTTTGCATATCAGACAGCATACCCGTCAGCCAACGCTGCAAGAGAATTGCAAAAATGCTTTCGGATGCAGATGTTATTATTGAATCTGCCGTTGCTCTTACTCAGGAAATTCACGACGGTCCCTTTGAAACATACACAGGTCACGGTATATGGGCTTCAATGAATGGTCTTCCTACATACAGCCTCAAGGATAAGACTCTCATCCGTTTTGACCTTGATGAAAACCTTAAGCGTTCATGGGATCTCAACAAGCAGAGCGAGCTTATACAGAAAGCAATCAATGAAGGTCTTCCAAAGACAAAGCTCACAAAGATCCCGTTCCGTATGGAAATGTCAGCATTTACACGCCTTGAAAACAGCATTCCCGTTATCGGCGATATCGGTGAGCTTTGGCCGATTTTTGTTGACCGCATCTGTAAAGAGCTCGGTGTAACTCTTGAATTCACCTCTGCTCCGCAGAATACCGATGAAGGCAAAGAGATGCGTGAGCGCATCTGCGATGAAATCAAGCCGTTCTCTCTCAACAAGATGAGAAACGCTATCCGTGAAAAATACAATTTTTAATTAAAGGAGATTTTGATATGAGCGCTAAAGTTTTAGGTGTTATACCTGCCCGCTACGGTTCTTCCCGTCTTCCGGGCAAGCCTCTTAAGGATATATGCGGAAAGCCTATGATCCAGCATGTTTATGAAAATGCAAGCAAGTCAAAGGTACTCAGTAAGGTTGTTGTTGCAACTGATGATCAGCGTGTTTATGATGCTGTTATCGCTTTCGGTGGCGAAGCTGTTATGACAAGTGTCAATCATCCCACAGGATCGGACAGAGTTGCAGAGGCTGCAAGCAATTACGACTGTGATTATGTTATCAATATTCAGGGTGATGAGCCTCTCGTTCCTCCCGAAATAATTGATGATATCGGTTCTGCACTGATTAACAGTCCGGACTGCGTTATGGCAACAGGTAGCCTGGAAATTACGGGGGATGAAAACTATATTCTCAACAACACCGTAGTCAAGGTTGTCAGCGATGTAAACGGAAATGCAATTTATTTCTCACGTTCACCTATTCCGTATCCCCGTCACGAGGAAGAAGCAAGATATTTTGAGCATATCGGCATTTATGCATATACACACGATTTTCTTAATGCATATACCAAGCTTGCTCCCACTCCTCTTTCGGAGGCAGAGTCCCTCGAACAGCTTAAGGTTCTTGAACACGGATATAAAATCAAAATCGTTCCCGCACCGGCTCATTACAAAGCTGTCAGCGTAGACACAGAGGAGGACCTACAGGAGGTTATCCGTATTTATAAAGAGCTTCACGGCTGTTGATAACAAGTTAAAGCCCAAAATAAGGATACTTCGTTTTTGGGCTTTATACTATTTATTACTTTCTGACGAGGAGATGATTCAAATGATTAAGGCAGAACTTTTATATCAGGAATACCTTGCAACCGAAGGTATCAACGAAGAAACTGGAGAATGTCATGCAGCCACAGTTGCTATCTGCGACGGTAAACCCACAGCCGCCTGGTTCGGCGGTATCAAAGAAAAGAATCCGAATGTGCGTATATGGTTTGCTGAGCGTAACGGAGAATGGAGCACGCCGGTACCCGTAACTCCGGATGATGGCGAGGCGGACTGGAACCCGACTCTTTTTGCTGAGAACGGTGTTCTTACGCTGATTTACAAAAGCGGTATTGATGAAGGTCATTGGTACTCAATGAAAATGGTATCTTTTGACGGTGGCAAAACATGGACAGAACCGAAGGAACTTGTCCCGGGTGACATCGGCGGAAGAGGACCCGTTAAAAATCAGATGATAAGGCTTTCAAACGATACACTTCTTGCTCCCGGCTCAACTGAGGATTTGTGCGACCGTTGGGAATCCTGGACAGACTGCAGCGAAGATAACGGAGAAACCTGGAAACTGTCTGCTCCAGTTGCATTTGAACTTCCCGACGGCACGATATGCAACCGTAAGGAAGAGCTTCCCAAGGACGGTGAGGGCCTGATTCAGCCTGCGATATGGGAAGACCAGTCACACGACGGCAGAGTTTATATGCTTGCGCGTACAAACCTTAATTGGATTTATCGCAGCGAGTCAACAGACTTCGGACGCACCTGGTCTGTAGCGCGCCCCACCGATATGCCCAATAATAACAGCGGTATCGGTGCGGCAATGACCGGTTGCGGTGTTTTGGGATTGATTTGCAATCCCGTAAGTGAAAACTGGGGTGACCGCACACCTCTGTGCCTTTTCCTTTCCGAGGATAACGGTGCTACATACCCCGTCCGCATTGACCTTGAGACTCAACCCGGTGTTGAATTTTCATATCCCTCAATTGTTGCGGAGAGTAATCTTCTCCATATGGTTTATACCTGCGGACGCAAGAAAATCGGCTATGCGGTTGTTCGTGTAGAAAAGAACTAAAACAAAGAAAGGGTATTGCATATGGAAACTCAAAATATATTTGCTTTTCTGGCAATCAGTATGATTACTATGTGCTTCGGATGGGGCATGCGCGGCTCGGCAATCGGTGGCGAAAAAGGTGCTATGTTACCCGGTGCATTTATGGGCATACTTTGTGTCTGGTACACGGGTTCGGAGCTGTTGATGGACAACGTATATCTGTTCGCAGCTGCCTGTGCACTCGGCTATTTTTACGGAGGTATGGAGCCCTACGGTTCAACAATGAGTCTCGTTCTTCACCACGACATACCCAGATATAATCCTCCGTTGGGTTATCTGGCTCTTGCTTTCAAGGGTTCAATCTGGAGTGGTCTCGGAGCAGGTTTTCTCGGTGTAAGCTTTTCTGCTATGAGTGGTGTTGTTTATAAATGGTATGATTTTGTTATCTTCTTCGCACTCGTTCCTTTGGTGCAGGAAATCGGATACCGGATTTTCAACACACCCTACGACCCTGAACACGGCAGAATGCCTAAAGTCTGTTTCTCTAAAGACAGCCGAGAGGAATGGGGAAGAAACCTTGTTATAGTAGCCGGCCTGCTTCTTATGATGGCAATCCGCCGTGATATTTTC
>JAZULG010000014.1:0-12499 GCA_045603005.1 Acutalibacteraceae bacterium | reverse complement strand
CTTGGGAAGAGCTGAGATTTTTTCCCATATACCGCTTTGTCTGAGAGCATTTTCCGCAAGAGCCTTTTCCTCTTCTGTGCATTCGTGACAGAGTACATTCTCAAAAACGGACACCGCGAAGTTTCTGTAATCCTGAAAAACGGCGCCGTAGCTTGTACGAAGAGATTCGAGATCATATTCCTTTATGTTTCTGCCGTTATAGAGAATTTCGCCCTCGGTTGCATCGTAGAAACGAAGCAGAAGCTTTACTATTGTACTCTTACCCGCACCGTTTACACCGACGAGAGCAACTGTTTCGCCCTTATCGATACGGAAGGAAAGGTCGGTAATGGAATTCTTCTTTGCGGAGGGATAGCGGAAGGATACATTTCTGAATTCAAGAGACTCAAATTCACCGCACTTAAGCTTGCCGCTTTTGATTTTCGGCTCATAATCGAAAAAGTCACGGAGATTCTGGAAGTAGAAGGCGGCTCTGCTGAGTCCCTCAAAGCTCTGTGCAACACGCATTGCTGCTTCCTGCACCGCATTTACCGATGAAAGCACAACGGAGAAGGAGGAAACTGTCATCTGCTTTGTAACCACAAACTGATATCCCGCAAGAGCATAGGTACCGATTGTGGGAATAAAATCACTGAAGAGTGAGCTCAGCATACTGTAAAGAAAAAGCTTAATACCGTATTTTTTCAGTATTTTTACATTACCCTCAATAGCCGCAGTGAACCTCTCCATAAGCACGAGAAAAATATTAGAGGTACGCATATCCTTTGAATAGTCCTTGAGGAAGACAGTCCTTTGCACATACGCCTTTATACGGTCGTTTGTGGTCATGGACTTGTCTCTTTTATAAACAAGCCTGCTCTTGTAAAGCTCCACGGCAAAAACCAATGCTACCGGCAAAAGGAAAAGCAGGTATACCGGGTCAATCGACAAAACAGTTCCGATAACAAGGATGAGAGACAAAAAGCCCGCACATATTGAGCCTGCGTTGGCGCATACAGAGTCGAAAAGTCCCCAGGCCAGTATCTGTGTAGCTCTCTGATACTTATCGTAAAATTCCGGGTCCTCGTAGCAGGAAACATCAAGCTCAAGAGCCTTGCCGAAAACCTTATTATTGAGCCCCTTGAGCACATTTTTCGTTGCTACCTGTCTCGTATAGTTTGCTGTCCAGTTTATTCCTTTGATAACCACCGACAGTATAAGGAACAAAACAAGATTTTTCACAAACTCAGAAAAATCTCCCTTTGAGTCTATTATGCCGAGAAGAACCTTAAGAAAAAGTATATTCTGAAGGAAAACGGAAAACACCATGTCGGCTCCCATATTTACAAAGGAGCATATAAGAAGTTTTTTATCGGTCTGCCATACAAGCTTCAGGGCATAAATGACATTTTTCAGCACCGGCACCTTCTTATCAGGGTCCTTGTACTCCTTAAATCTTGCCACAGTACCGCCTCCTTTACCAAAATTCTTTTTCAGTATAAAACATTTTTCCGCCGAATACAAGTCTTGATTTTTTCTCCGTTATATGATATCATATAAGTGCAAAAAGCGGTACGTCAAAGCTATGTACCGCTTTTTCTTCTTTTTTAAGTTAAACGAAAAAGCTGACCTGTCTTTCAAGGTCAACTTTTTTTATCAGCCTATTTCGATAATTCGGATAATATTCTCTATCTCGGAAAGCTTTTCAACAAGAGCACCGTCAGCCTTTTCGGGTATCTCGATAAGAGTACATGCGAAATCACCCTTAGAGCTGTTTGCCATATGGTCGATGTTGATTCCCTCAGCAGAAATCTTTGATGTTATCTGGCTGAGAATGTTAGGAACATTTTTGTGAAGCACAAGAATTCTGTAACCTTCGCTTCCGGGAAGGGAAATTGAAGGATAATTCACACTGTTGACGATATTGCCGTTCTGAAGGAAATCGTCAAGCTGATGAGCAGCCATAACCGCACAGTTATCCTCGGACTCATAGGTTGAAGCTCCAAGATGAGGTATTGTGATGATCTTGTCGCACTTAACAGTTTCCTCCGTGGGGAAGTCTGTTACATAAGCTGCTACCTTACCGCTTTCAAGAGCTTCGATCATATCAGCAGTATTTACAAGGTCTGCACGTGAAAGATTTACGATTCTTACACCGTCCTTCATCTTTGCAATTGTTTCCTTGTTGATCATACCCTTTGTATCCTTTGTAGCGGGAACATGAAGGGTGATATAGTCTGACTTCTCATAAATTTCATCATAGGATGAGGCCTGAGCTATTGAACGTGAAAGATGCCATGCGGCGCTGATTGTGATGAAGGGATCGTGACCGAGAACCTTCATACCGAGGCTCTTGGCGGTGTTTGCTACCATACCGCCGATAGCACCGAGACCGATAACACCGAGATTTTTACCGAGAAGCTCACAGCCGCCAAAGGAGCTCTTACCCTTTTCAACCTGCTTTGAAACATCCTCACCGGTAAGGCCCTTTGCCCACTTTATACCGCCGTAGATATCTCTTGAAGCAAGAAGAAGAGCGGCAACGGTAAGCTCCTTAACGCCGTTTGCATTTGCACCGGGAGTGTTGAAAACAACGATACCCTTTTCTGCACACTTGTCAACAGGGATATTGTTTACACCTGCTCCGCAGCGTACGATAGCGGTAAGCTTGTAGCCGAAATCCATATCGTGAAGGCTTGCTGAGCGTACCATTATAGCGTCCGGATTATCTGTTGCATCGGAAATTGTATACTTACCTTTATCGAGCTCATTAAGACCGATATCGGCAATTTTATTCATTGTTTTAATGATTTTCATTGTTAACTCTCCTTTTATGCCTTGGGATTTTCTGCGGCAAACTTCTTCATAAACTCAACAAGTGCCTCAACACCCTCATAAGGCATTGCATTGTAGATTGAAGCTCTCATACCGCCTACGCTTCTGTGACCCTTAAGATTCTTGAGGCCTGCCTCTGAAGCCTCCTTAGCGAATTTCTTATCAAGGTCTGCATCGCCTGTTACGAAGGTAACGTTCATCATTGAACGGCTTTCCTTCTCAACGGGAGCAATGTAGTAATCCTGACTGTCAAGGTAGTCGTAAAGCACTGCTGCCTTCTTTTCGTTGAGCTTCTTCATTTCAGCAAGACCGCCGAGCTCCTTTATCCACTCGTAAACAAGCTTTGCCATATAAATGCACCAGCAGGGAGGTGTATTATACATTGATTCGCCCTCTGCCATAAGCTTGTAGTCAAGCATCGCAGGTGTGATATCTCTTGCGTTGCCGATAAGATCCTCACGTACGATAACGATTGTGAGACCTGCGGGAGCCATATTCTTCTGTGCGCCTGCATAAATCATACCGAACTTGCTTACGTCAACGGGCTCGGAAATGATGCAGGAGGACATATCTGCAACAAGGGGAATATCACCTGTATCGGGGATAGCGGGGAACTTTGTACCGTAAATTGTGTTGTTGTAGCAAACGTGAACATAGTCAGCATCCTGACGGAAGCTTTCCTTTGTTGTTGCGGGAATAGCCGAGAAGTTGATATCCTTTGAGGATGCGGCGGCAACGACGTCACCGTACTTCTGAGCTTCCTTGTAAGCCTTTGTTGAGAACTGACCTGAAAGCACATAGTCAGCCTTGCCGTTCTTATTCATAAGATTAAGGGGTACTGCGGCAAACTGTGTTGAAGCACCGCCCTGAAGGAAAAGCACCTTATAGTTATCGGGGATTTCCATAATCTCACGAAGGAGAGCCTCTGCTTCCTTTATGATAACATCGTAATCTGCTGAGCGGTGGCTCATCTCCATTACGGACATACCGCTTTCGCCGTAGCATACAAGATCCTTCTGTGCCTTTTCGAGAACTGAAAGAGGAAGCATTGAAGGGCCTGCTGAGAAATTATAAACTCTTTTCATAATATTTCACCTCATAGAAGTAGTTTGATTTTTATAATTGCCTTTCATTATACTAATAATAATATTTTATGTCAACACAAAAACTTTAGTGCACTAAAACTTTGTGAATTTCCACCTAATGCTTTGTGCAACTTTATCCCATTAAACTGTTAAATCCGAGGTTGTAGCTGCTGATAAGCAGATTTTCATTGACAAAACCTACCGATTACTGTATCATTTAACTATCTTTACTAAAGGAGGAAGTAATATGAAGCACACTCTTATTGCATATTACAAAAAGTTCATAGCCGCAATTATGTCCCTGCTTCTTTCACTCGGCTTCTGCATAGGCGGGAACGGTGACGGAGACATTATCGACAGAGGTGAGGAAAACACCGTTACGGCTTACGACATAGCAAAATCCGATTATCAGCTCTCAATAGACGCCGACAACGAGGTACACGAAATCAGTGACCTTCTTTACGGCATTTTCTTTGAGGACATCAACTTCGCCGCTGATGGCGGTCTTTATGCAGAAAAGGTTGTAAACCGCTCATTCGAATACGGTGAGCTTGCAGAAAATGACGAGCTTCACGGCTGGAGCGGTGTCGGCAAGGCTGACTACAAGGCCATTGTTGACGATGCCGAGGGCGGACTCAACGTAAACAACACAAACTACCTCGTTATCAATAATACCGCCGACGAAAAGAGCGGTGTTGCCAACAAGGGCTTCCTTGAGGGTATGGCTATTGAGAAGGGCGTTACATATGACTTTTCAGTATATGCAAAGGCCCTCTCCGATTATGACGGTGATATCACAGTACGTCTTGTTGCAGACGGCGCTGTTGCCGCCGAGGCTGAAATTTCAGCAATCGGTACAGAATGGGCAAAGTACGAAACTACTCTCACTTCAACTCTTACCGCCGACTCAGGTGTTTACCTTCAGGTACTCATCGGCAAGGGCAAGGTTGCACTCGATATGGTTTCACTTATGCCTCCCACATACAAAAACCACGGTATGAGAATTGACCTTGCAGAAAAGCTTGCAGCTCTCGAGCCTGCATTCCTGCGCTTCCCCGGCGGATGTGTAATTGAAGGCTACGATAAGGAAACAGCCTTCAGCTGGAAGGATTCAATCGCGACCGGCCCCGACGGACTTCCTCTTGAGTTTGACGGTAAGTACGGCGATATTGCCGCACGTCCCTACGGCATCAATCTCTGGACAAACATCGGAATCACAGATGACCCTCTCCCCTGCTATATGAGCTACGGTCTCGGCTTCTATGAATACTTCCTTCTTGCCGAGGATATCGGTGCAATCGGTGTACCCGTACTCAACTGCGGTCTTTACTGCCAGATGAGAGGCAAGGGTCCCGTTGATATGTATACTCCCGAATTTGAGCAGTACCTTCAGGATATGGTTGACCTTGTGGAATTCTGCAGAGGCGACGAAACCACCACCTGGGGTAAGGTAAGAGCTTCTCTCGGACATCCCGAGCCCTTCGAGCTCAAGTACATCTGTATCGGTAACGAAAACGAGGGTCAGGTATATTTTGAAAGATACGCCGCCTTCCTTGAACGCTTCAACAAGGAAAAAGCAAAGAATCCCGAGCTTTATGAGGGACTCGAGCTTATCTATTCATCAGGTGCAGACGATGCTACAAGCGGTGCAAACTACTTCGCATCCTATGAGTACGCTTACGAGTACGCTAAGAAAAACGGTATTTCCATCGACGAATTCGCAGGTGCAACAGACCATCATTACTATAACGAGCCTCAGTGGTTCTTCAAGAATACAGACCACTACGACGAAAGCAACTATAAGAGAGATTTCGAAAGCATGACCGATACTCACTACGGCGGCAGTATCAAGGTCTTTGTGGGCGAGTACGCAGCACGCTCCAACAGACTTGAGGCTGCTCTTGCCGAGGCGGCATATATGACGGGTCTTGAAAGAAACGGTGACATCGTTGTTATGGCGGCTTACGCTCCCCTTTTCGGTAACCTTACCGCTACTCACTGGGCACCGAATCTTATCTGGTTCAACAACCACCTTTCAACCGGCTCAATCAACTACTATATGCAGAAGCTCTTCTCAACCAATGCAGGTACAACCCTTCTCGCATCTGCACTTGAGGGTGCAGACGTACCCGACACCGCACTCAAGGGCAAGGTAGGTCTCGGTACCTGGTGGACAAAGGCAGAGTTTGATAATCTCAAGGTTACAGACAATGCCACGGGCAAGGTACTCGCAAAGGAAAGCTTCACATTGCCCGACTTCTGGTGGGATTGGAAGGAAATCAGCGACGGCGACTGGAAGATGAAGGGCGGCAAGCTCATTCAGCAGAATGACTATCATCCCTATAACACTCTCGGTGCTTCAGCTATATACGGCAATGCAGAGTGGACTGACTATACCTACACCTTTGAAGCAACAAAGCTCGAGGGTGAAGAAGGCTTCTATATCCCCTTCCTTATCGAGGACGAGCAGAATATGTTCTTCTGGAATATCGGCGGCTGGGGTAATACAAAGTCCGCTCTTCAGAGAATGGAGGACGGCATCAAGACCGATGCTATTCCCGGTACTGCAAGCGGCTTCACAGTTGAAGAGGGCGTAACCTACGAAATCAAGCTTGAGGTAAACGGCAACAACATCAAGGGCTATATCGACAGCGTTCTTCAGTTCAGCTACGATGCTACCAATGGTACAGAAGCAGAAAGCTATCAGGTTGTTTCCACTGACGAAAGCGGCGACATCATCATCAAGCTTGTAAACGTAACAGGTGATGACAGAGCCTTCGCAATCGACCTTAAGAATGCGGAAATCGACGGTACAGCCGCAACAGTTTATCAGGTTGCAGGCGACAGCCTCGACAACGATAACATCCTCGGTGCTGAGGAGGATTGCACAATGAAGGAATTCACTGTAGACGGCATCAGCAATCAGTTCAATTACACCGTACCTCAGTATTCGGCAACGGTTATCAGAATACCGACTAAGTAAAAAAACGCCCTTCGGGGCGTTTTTTGTAGTCAGCAGCCAGTAGCCGGTAGTCACGCGTCACCGTGGGATAAAAATGGACACCCCTGCCCGCGGAAAGCAGATCGGAAAGTAAAAATCGACTACGGTTAAATAATCCGGCATAAACAAAGGTCACGGAGCTAACTACTCTGTGACCTTTAATATTTAATCTGATCCCCTGAAACCGAAAAGCGGTTTCGCCTGGCTACTGACTACTGTAAAAGGTTGTAAAGCAACCTTTTACTCCTCCATCTGCTTACCTAAGAAGCCTGCGGCAACCTGTGTGAGCTTTATATCTGTCTGTGTGGGCGGCGCTACAATCTCACCGCAAAGGAGCATAACTGCTCCCATAACGTCACCGCCGCCGATAATCGGACACATAACCGCCACCGCCGAGGGCATCTCCTCACTTACCACAAGGTCTCCCTTATCGGAGCCGTAAACGTAGCTCGCTCTTCTTTCCATATAGCTTTCCACCATAGGTGAAATACGCTTGCCGAGCATATCCTTTTTAGGCATACCCGAAACGGCAATAACCTGGTCTCTGTCGCAGATTACCACCGCAAGACCGCTTGTGCGGTTCAGTACGTCAACGTACTGCTTGGTGTAAGGTCCGAGCTCACCCATAGGCGAGTATTTTTTAAAAATTACCTCGCCCTCGTTGTCGGTATAAATTTCCAACGGGTCACCTTCACGGATGCGCATTGTTCTTCTGATTTCTTTGGGTATAACCACACGCCCAAGGTCGTCAATTCTACGAACTATTCCTGTTGCTTTCATAATATATACAAAATCTCCTTGCTTTACAAATTTGTACTGTTAGTATCTGTAAACACACGAGATTTATACTGCTGATATTTACTTTTGAAATTAAATATGATATACTTTTGCAAAGTCCGTTTTATGGGACACATGGTCTGGTATTATTAGGACAAAGACAAGGAGGTGTTGTCTATGGAAAAGGTTTTAGTTATTATGATGGGGATTCAGGGCAGTGGAAAAAGTACATTTTATCATCAATTTTTATCAAAAGATTTTGTGCGAGTTAATCTTGATACTTTGAAAACAAGAAATCAAGAAAAGCTTTTAATTGAAGATTGTATAAAGAAAGAGAAAAGCTTTGCTATTGACAACACAAATCCCACCAAAGCTGACAGAGGTCGATATATCCCAATAGCAAAGGCATCGGGCTATAAGGTTATCGGTTATTTTATGGAATCAAAGCTAAAAGATTGCATTGAGCGGAACAATCTGCGACAAGGGAAAGAAAAAATACCGACTATTGCCATTGCTTCAACCTCAAACAAACTTCAAATACCATCTTACGATGAAGGCTTTGATGAATTGTATTTTGTAAAAAACGACGGTACAACTATGACCGTTTCAGAATGGAGAGAATGATATGAATTTTGACGATTTAGATAAAAAGATGCGTGTCTATGAGCAATCTATTGACCAGTCAATTTTACCCGATATGTTTATGGTCGCAAGGTTAGACGGACGCAGTTTTTCAAGGCTCACAAAAGAAATCTGTGATTTCGAGGCGCCTTTTGACGAACGATTTCGGGATATGATGGTAAATACTGTTAAAGCGTTGATGGATTGCGGTTTTCGTGTGGTTTATGGATTTACTGAAAGCGATGAGATTTCTTTACTTTTTCACAAAGATGAAAACACCTTCGGAAGAAAAGTTCGAAAATTCAATTCTATTCTGGCAGGGATAGCAAGTGCAACGTTTTCTATGCAATTAGGGCAGGTGGCTGCTCTTGATTGCCGAATGATACCCCTTCCAAACATTGAAAAAGTGCAAGATTATTTTTTGTGGCGGCAGGAAGATGCTCATAGAAACGCTTTAAACGCACATTGCTATTGGTTATTGCGCAAAGAGGGGTTGGATGCAAACCAAGCAACCGCCGAGTTGGAAGGAAAAAGCGTTTCTTATAAAAATGAACTGTTGTTTTCCAGAGGTATCAATTTCGATAAACTTCCCTCATGGCAAAAGCGTGGAATCGGTGTATATTGGGCGGATATTGAAAAAATAGGTTTTAACCCAATAACCAAGACCGAAGAAAAAACAATCCGCAGAAAATTACAGGTTGATATGGAATTGCCTTTGGGAGAAGCCTATGGAAAGATGGTTTCATTGTTTTTAGAATGATTGCAAAACAGCTGAGTGACTTCACTCCGCTGTTTTATTATATCTTTTCACCACACTATGTATCGCCAAGCAAAACTTGTCGATTGGTGTCAATGTTGTCAACAGCGGGTCGCCCTCACGGATTCTCATTGTTCTTCTGATTTCTTTGGGTATAACCACACGCCCTAAATCGTCTATACGGCGTACTATTCCTGTTGCTTTCATATAAAAATCTCTCCTCATTCACTGCGGACGGGCAATGCCCGCCCCTATATAAAAATTCAAACTGTGTTGTTAGTATTTGTAAGTGAAGGGGCTTTATACTTTACTTTTTCTACTGTTTGTTATATAATGCACAAAAGGAGAATGCTTATGCAGAACATATTTACAACGAAAACGAATCCTGTTTTTATCAGTAAGCCTCAATACTATTTTTCTATGTTAACATGGCTTGCAAGCCTTTGCTTTGTTTTTTTCTCATTTTTATTTAACACATTAAATATTTGGTGGATTGTCCTTTTTGCTTTAATTTTAATTCAGGGCAGCATTTCACGCGCCTTTTCTGAAAAAAATCCTGCTTCTCAAATAAAGAAACGTAAACCCATCGATTATTGCCTGATTGCATCGAGATACATATCGCTGAGTCTTGTCTTTATAGGTCTGTTTTCTCTTATTGCATCAGGCGGTGGTCCCGAAATTATTGACGGAACATATTATTTAACCAGTCACGGACACATTGTCCGTCCTGTTTCGTATGGGTGGTTTGTATATCTCAGCATTTGTGAAACACTTTTATTTTCTTGCGGTATTCTCTTTTTCTCTACACATTTATTTTTACATACACGTTCACTTTATTTAAATCAACAGTAAAATCTAAAAGGAGCTGTAAAAAAACGAAAGTTTTTACAGCTCCTTTTTAAGGGGCTCGGGAAAATGCAGGTTAAGTTGTCGGTATCTGTAAATGACGGAGGTTTATACTCTATGGATTTACTTTTTGAATTTGGTGTGATACAATAGAAAAAATTGAATGGAGGATTTTATTATGCTTGATAATTTGTATGATAACATCGGAGGAAAAATTAAAAACTGGGCTCAATGGATATTTATAGTAGAGGCAATTGCTGCTATAATCGGTGGTATATTTATGCTTTTCGAAGGTGACGATACTACCTTCTGGGGTATCATTCTCATTATCGCGGGACCCGTTGTCGCGTGGGTTTCCTCATGGATTCTCTACGCCTTCGGAGATATTGTCGAAAACATAAGTGATATCAGACATAAATATGTAGGAATAAAAATTGATCCTCCTGCACAACCCTTCACAAACGCAGCCCCCCCTACACCGCCAATACTGTTTTCTATTCTGCCGCTAATGCTGCTCCGACCAATAATAATATAAACGTCAATGCAAATGCGAATGTAAATCCTGCACCAAGCATTACTCAGCCCGAAAAAAAGAAAAACAATGTTTATATATTAACGAATGACAAAGATGTTTTGATTTCAGGCAGAGATTTCCCCGCCGGAAAAGTAACCTTTGTTGCAACAAGCCCAAAAGGCGGCATGGTTTTAATTTATTCCGACACCAATACACTTAAGGATAGATTCTTTGTAGATACCAAGGTAAAATCAAGGGTCAGGGAAGGCTACAAGGTTAAGTTTTTCGATTGCACAATCGACGAGCTTTATCATAACTGAATTTACAGACAAAAAGCGAGGTGAATTTCACCTCGCTTTACTTTTTATCTTATTCCATCCACTGCCGCTTTAAGGCTTTCCATAGCCTTGACTATCGTCTCTCTCGGGCAGGCAAGCACAACTCTCTGGAACTGTTCGGCAATTTCACCGAAGATATCACCTGCATCAAGCCAGAGCTTTGCTTTGTTTATGATAAGGTCGTTGAGCTCATCCTTTGAAAGTCCGAGTCCGGAGCAGTCAAGCCATGCGAAGTAGGTGCCCTCGGGCTCAACGAGCTTTATTTCGGGAATGTTCTCCTTAAGGAAGGTACGCACAAATGCAAGGTTTTCCTTTATGTAGCTCCAGCAGTCTTTATACCACTCATCGCCGCCGTTATAGGCCGCCTTGAAGGCGACAACACCCACATTTGCAGGTACGGTATAGCCGCTGACATCAATCTCTTTTCTGAATTTCGCTCTCGCATCCTCGCCGGGAATCCATATAGCCGAGGTCTGAAGACCTGCTATGTTGAAGGTCTTGCTCGGTGCGGTACACATAACGGTTCTTTCCTTAAGAGCGGGTACTGTTTCAAGGAAGATATGATGGGGATGGCCCTCATAGGTGAAGTCGCAGTGGATTTCATCGGAAACCACGTGGAGATTATACTTAAGACAGATTTCACCTAATTTTTTAAGCTCATCCTCAGTCCACACACGGCAGACAGGATTATGAGGACTGCAGAGAATGAAAAGCTTTACATTGTTTTCACGTACCTTGTTTTCGAAGTCCTCAAAGTCTATTGTGTATTTTCCGTCCTTATATACAAGAGGGCTTTCAATGATTTTGCGGTCGTTGTTTCTGATTACATTATAAAACGGATAGTAAACGGGCGGCTGAATGATAACGCCGTCACCCTTTTCACTGTAGGCACGTACTGCCGTAGCAAGAGCAAACACAACACCGGGTGTATATACGAGCCACTCCTTTTCGGGAATCCAGCCGAAGTGTCTCTTAAACCAGCCTGCAACGGCTTCGTAAAAGTCACCCTTAAGGTCACTGTAGCCGAAAATACCGTGATTTACCGAATTCTGAAGTGCTTCAAGTACGCAGTCGGGAGCCTTGAAATCCATATCCGCAACCCACATGGGCATTACATCGGCAGGAAGTCCGTTTTCCACTGCAAAATCGTGCTTGAGGCTGTTTGTATTTCTTCTGTCAATGACAGTGTCAAATCTTTTATCCATCACTTTCATCCTTTCGCTTTTACATATATGGTAAGTATATCACCTGAAATAAAAAATATCAACTATGGACTTTTCAAAAATTCAGTGATAAAATAGATATATAAACTCAAAGAAAGGAAGATTCTTATGAAAATAGCAGTCACACATGAAATGGGAAGTATTTTTCAGCATTTCGGACACACAGAGCAGTTCAAGCTTTATGAGGTTGAAGATACGGAAATCAAAAAAATCAGCTTCCTTAACGCTGATGGCAGCGGTCACGGCGCCCTTGCAGATCTTTTAAAAGAAAACGGCGTTGACGTACTTATCTGCGGCGGTATCGGCGGCGGAGCTCAGAACGCTCTTAACGAAGCCGGTATAAAATTCTTCGGCGGAGTAAAGGGCAATGCGGATATGGCGGTAATCGCATATCTTAAGGGTGAGCTCAGCTACAATCCTGACGTGCATTGTGACCATCACGACCACGAGCACGGTGAGGGTCACACCTGCGGTGAGCACGGTTGCCACCATTGAGAGTAGTCAGTAGTCAGTAGCCAGTAGT
>JAZULG010000013.1:0-12952 GCA_045603005.1 Acutalibacteraceae bacterium | reverse complement strand
CATACGAGATAAGGGGAAGCAATAAGCTTTTTCGTAAGAGAGGTTTTTGCCATTTATCACTCCTCCTCTTCCGTAATGTCAGAAAGATGCTCGATTTCATCACTGAAGGAGCTGTAGTCACCGAACATACCCGAATATTCACTCTTTTTCATAACGTGAATTGCATCGGGCTCTATCTGTATACCGATTCTTGTACCTACGGGATAGTAATCGGTGGTCTGTATCATCCATTTGAAGTTATCAATGTCAACGATCATTTCAAAATGTACGCCCTTGAAGGTGTTCGAAGTAATAACACCGCTGATTGTACCCTCGTTTACGGGTACAACATCAACATCCTCGGGGCGGACAACGATATCAACGCTTTCATTTACTGCAAAGCCCTTATCAAGACACTGGAACACTGCACCCGAGAACTTCGCCTTGAAGTCATCAAGCATAATACCGTCAAGAATATTACTTTCACCGATGAAGTCTGCAACAAAGGCATTCTTAGGCTCATTGTAGATATCAATGGGAGAGCCTATCTGCTGAATCTTACCGCCGTTCATAACAACAACGGTGTCACTCATTGAAAGAGCCTCCTGCTGATCGTGAGTAACATATATGAAGGTGATTCCCATTCTCTTCTGGATATTCTTAAGCTCAACCTGCATATCCTTACGCAGCTTCAGGTCAAGTGCACCGAGAGGCTCGTCAAGAAGAAGCACACGGGGCTCAACCGCAAGGGCTCTTGCAATAGCAACTCTCTGCTGCTGACCGCCTGAAAGAGAAGCAATGTTTCTCTTCTGAAAGCCCTTGAGATTAACAAGCTCAAGCATCTCGTGAACCTTTTTGCTGATATCCTTTTCCTTCATCTTCTTGATACGGAGACCGAAGGCTATATTTTCATAAACATTGAGATGGGGAAAAAGCGCATAACGCTGAAAAATTGTGTTGACCTGTCTTTTATGAGGAGGAACATTGTTTATATCCTTACCCTCAAATATAACCTGACCGCTGTCTGCTTCAAGAAAGCCTGCAATTATACGCAGAGTGGTTGTCTTGCCGCAGCCTGAGGGACCGAGAAAGGTCATAAATTCCTTATCCTTAATTGAAAGGTTTATCTTATCGAGTATAACCTCATCCTCAAACTTCTTTGAAATATCCTGGAGTCTGATAATTACATTATCTTCCATAAAACTTACCCCCTGAAAAAAAGATTCCAGCCCTGATTCAAGGCTGATGAAATCCCAAGAAATGCAGACGGATATCCGTACTGATTCCCCGGGACTTTTCTTACTTCTGTTAAAACACAATATAGAACAATTTTTCGCAAATGTCAACAGTTTTTTCGTATTTTTCCGAGCAAAATCGTGGCATTTTTGAGCCATTTTACAAAAAACTCTTTTTTTCTCTTTATTGCTCTGTTTTTCTCTGTTTTTCTCAAAAAAACTTTTTTAAAAAAATAAGCACTCCTTACCTCGGTAAAGAGCACTTTTTCTTCATATGCACTGCAATTGTTTTTCAAGCCATTCCTTTATAAGCGGACGGCTTTCCTCACTCATTTCAAAAACCTCAACCGTGATTTCGTCCTCACTTCGGTTATCGTAGGAGCGCAGACCCTCATAAACCGCCGCCTTGATGATTTCGGTTTCCTCAAGCTTTTCTATCCATATGCGGTAATTCTTTATCTCCTGACTGAGACAGCCCTTTTCAGGGTCAGTACCGAGGCTTCCGCAGTATATATTATAGCTTCCGCCTATTCTCGAGCCGCCTATAAGCCAGTTGAGTAAGGGGACAAAAACTTCCTGCTTTGACATAATACACTTCCGTTCTTTGTTTTACTGTAGCTATGATAACAGATTTTTTTCCTTTTGTAAAGGTTATCCCTCAATAAATTCCTTGGCGGCAACGGCAAGTGTCTGATTATAATACCCCCACACATAGCCGACGGGAAATATGAGCAGACACAGAAGAAACCAACCTATAAAGCTCGCCTTAAGCTTCAGGAGCGTAGCTCTTCTGTTTTTCATATTTTCCTGAGAGGCTGAAATCATCTGCCTGAAGGAAAGACAGTCGCCGCTTATAAAATGGTATCTGGCAAGAAAAAGTGAAGCTGTTATATTCCGATAAAAATATATACCGCTCAGCAGAAATGCAACGGTGCCTGCGGCAAGCACGAGAGCAACAAGAGAAGACACGCCCCCCTTGGCAGCATATAAAAGAAGTATAAGGCATATTGAAAAAGGAAAAAAGGCAACAGCAAGCCATAAAAGCTTGAGAAGTCTCAGTCTTACACAAAAGCCTATGGCGCCTATTGCTCTGCGAGGGCTGAAATAATAAAATATATCCGTAGCCGAAGGCCCCTTTTTTTGGCTTCGTCTGAAAAAATAGCGGTCTGTGCCAAGTCTTACCTGACGTAAAATTACCCGACTTACAGCAAGGACCGTCAAGGCTACAAAAGCATCTGCAACAAAAATATAGGCCGTCAGCAACGCTTCAACACGGCTTCTAAGAAACAGCTCATAAACGAGAATAAAGAAATTTATACACAGTATCAGCATAAGCGTAGTGCCGAGAAGAAGGCTTATAAGTATTACGTTATCCATAAGAAGTATGCGCCCTTTAAGTCTGAGCCTTGTCACCATATAATATCCTCTCCCGAAAAAGTATTCGGTTTAAGTTTTGACAAAAAACAGAACCTCAAAACAAAAGGAGCTGTAAAAAGTTTTTACAGCTCCTTGTTTTCACTATTTTTAGCTTTAAAGGGGTTCTTCGGATGTTGGTCCATAAGAAATATTTATCTTGTTTTTATACGGTCTGCTCTCTTTTTACAGTCCTGTATCAGAAGGATGCTGAAACCGCCATACTGTATTGAGTATCAAGTGTGTTCTTTACAAAGCCTTCCGGTATTGTTACGGTAAAGCCTCCCGTACCCGCAGGAATTTTCAGCGATGAAACAGTAATTACTATTTCATAATAATCTCCGTTTAAAGCGGATGAAACTGAGCACGGTACATTAAACGTCTCTCCTGCATATTTAACAGACACATTGGCAGAATTGGAAACAATGCCTCCATCCCAGCCGTTTGCTGAAAATTCAATAGACGCCTTCTCTACAAACTCACCTTTTCTGTCATTAGCGGTAGTTTTTGTTCCCGAAACAGATTTCGGCATTCTCTGCACCGGCTCGGTGGGTGTCTCATCTGTTGGAGTTGTTATTTCCGATACAGTGGGACCCGAGTTGTTTCCTGAACTCGGATTTCCGCCCGAAGGTGTGCTGACGGACGGTATATTACTCGTATTGTTTGTAGCCTGTGAAATATTCGGTGTGGGTCTTAAAATATCCTCAGAAATTGCAGGAACTGATACGGTAGGAATAGTCGGCTGAGTATACTCAGTGGGAATAAAATCGGTTACATATCCCCATTGCGCCATCTTTGACGGGTCGGTTGTGAGAACTATACCCTGAGGCTCTGTAGGCCCTGCAGTTGTGGACTCGATATCGTTAACATTGGTGTTAAGCTTTGTCTGATCACCGTCTGCGCCCTTATCGTCGGAGCATGCAGCAAAAACAGTCATCATGGCAATAAGCAAAAAAATTGCAACAATTTTTTTCACTTGAAAGCCTCCTTCAAAATTACTTAGAGACATTATACCTTCTAAAAGAGAATATGTCAAACGAAAATAAATTAGTTTATAAAACTTTCAAAATTTTGTTTTATATATTCCGCACTTTTCTTTTTTACCTGTCCGAGTATGTCCGCTTTTTCAATAAAGGTGTCAAATTCTTCTATTTTTTTCACGTCGTATGAAACTTCTTCGTTACTGTTATCGTACATATCATAAATCGGTTTTATCTTTTCTGCCAAGTCTGTCATACCTATTTTCTCAAAAGCAGGGATAATGCGTTTTTTTATGATATCGCCGTTTTGTGAAAAGAATTCCTTTGAGGTTTTATCCTGTACGAAAACATCAAGGGCGTAAATATCCTTAACATCCTCATTGAAGGTATCAAAAAGCTCCTCCTGTTTTTCCTCTTTCTGTAGGCTGAGCTGATAGGAAAGAGCTATACCCTCTAAAAGCTCATCTGAAGATGCGCTTTCTATCGCTCCCTTCGTAACGGGGCGGAACTTTTCCTTAAGAGCCACAAGGCGCTTGATTTCGGCCTCCTCTGCTCTGTAAAGCTCCATTCTTTTTTTGTATGCTTTTGCGGCAAAATAAACTATAACCGCAAACACAACGCATACAATCGCAAGAATTACAAGAAGATATCCGTATTCCTTAAGCCACTGTTCCATAATTATTCCTCCGTATCATCGCATTCCGCAAGAAGTCTGTAAATGTCTCCTTTTTTGATTCCCGTTTCCTTTGCAGCTTTTTTTGCCGCCATGCTTGAGCTTATACCCTCTTTCATATAGAGACGGGCAAGCCTGAAAGCATCGTCAACAGTCACCTCTGATTGCGTTTCTTCCTGCTTTCCCTCGATAACGATTACAATTTCACCCTTAAGAGCTTCTTTGGCATACTTCTCTGCGGCATCGGAAAGATTTATTCTGATGACCTCTTCGTATATCTTGGTTATCTCTCTTACAATGGCAATACGGCGTTCACCGAGAGCCTTGTATAAATCTGCAAGAGTGTTGGAAAGCTTGTGAGGTGCTTCGTAAAACACCATAGTACGCTTCTCGTCCTTTATATCTTCAAGGTGAGACTTACGGGCATTTTTATTCATACTCAGAAAGCCCTCAAAGGTAAATCTGCCTGTGGGAAGCCCCGAAAGCGCAACCGCAGTTGCGAAAGCAGTAGGACCCGGAACTGCTCTGACGGGAATACCACGCTCGTGACAAAGGGCAACAAGATCCTCGCCCGGGTCGGAAATTGCAGGCATTCCTGCATCGGTTACAACAGCACAGCTTTCCCCCGCTTCTATTCTGTCGGCTATAAGCTGACCTTTTTCAAATCTGTTATGCTCAAAATAGCTGATAAGCGGCTTCTTTATTCCAAAATGGTTAAGAAGCTTGAGAGTAACTCTTGTATCCTCTGCAGCTATAAAATCAACACTTTCAAGAGCTTCTACCGCTCTCGGTGACATATCACCGAGATTGCCTATAGGTGTTCCGACTATGTATAATGTTCCTGACATAAATCCTCCGTTAAATTCGGAATTCGGAATTCGGAATTCGGAATTATCTTTTTAAAAATAACCCCATTTTTCCGTCAGTCCCAACACCGAAATCTGATTTAATTTATCCAAGGTTGAAATTTCTGATATAACATTGTTGTGCGGAATATATGTTATTTTAAAATTACGGTTTGTCCTCAATTCATAATTCCGCATTCCGAACTCAGCATTGTTACTGGTGTCCGTCCATATAATCGCCGAACATTGCTCTGAATTCATCGGTAGGCTTACCGTCCGCACCGAACATAACAAGGTTTCTTTCAACGGTTACACTGCTTTTTGAGCCGCGTTTTCCTTCAACAAGCACAAGCCACGGCACAGTATCCGCCCTCTGCGTAACAAAACGGATGCGCTTGACCTCTATGCCGCCCTGACGCATTGCAACAATTATATCGCAAAGTCTTTCAGGTCGGTGACACATACAGAAGCGTCCGCCGAATTTAAGAAGTCTTGACGCCGCAGACACCGCATCGTCAACGGTGCAGGTAACCTCGTGGCGTGCGATTCGCTCCGCCTCAGATATGCTTTCTATGCCTGTACCCACGGGCTTATAAGGAGGATTCATGGTGACAAGATCGTAGCTCCCCGCTTCAAGAACGCCCTTAAGAGAGCGAAGGTCGCAGTTGACGGGTGTTATTCTGTCGCCGAGCGAATTCAATTCTATTGATTTTTTCAGCTGCTCAATAGCCGCAGGCTGAATATCAATAGCAGTTATTTCCTTGGTCTCTCCCTTACACCAGATAAGAGGTATGATTCCGCAGCCTGTACCCATATCGCAGGCCTTGTCTTTTCTTTTTACCGACGCAAAATTTGCAAGAAGAATTGCATCCGTACCGAAGGTATGGCTCTCACTTACAACTATATTGAGTGAATTGCCGAGAGGCTCAATTTTTTCTGAAGTACCCATATCAACTCTCCTTTCGTGATTAACTTATGTATTCTATCACAGTTTCAATAAAAAGTAAAGCATATCTCTTTGCAAAAGAAAAGCTCCCTTTTTCAGGGAGCTTAGGTTTTCAGTTATGAATTATAAATCAAGACCGCCGAGAACCTTTTCCATCATAGCAACGCCAGCTTCGGTGTCGCCGCCGTAGAAGAGGATACCGATGATAGCGCCGAATACCTTAGTAAGAATGCCAAGGATTGTTGCCATTGTATCGCTTTCAGCTGCGCTGGGATAGTACTGAGCTTCAAGGATGATTACCTTACCCGGTGTGTTGGGGATTGAGAAACCGCCTGTGGGGCCTGCGGGATATGCCTTGCCGTCAGCAAGACAGTACCAACCGTTGAAGTTGTTGCCTTCAGCGGGAGTTACGTAAGGAAGATTAATCTGACGACCTGCTGTGATTTCATCACCAACAAGAACAACCTCGCCTGATACTGCTGTAATCTGCTCATGTGTTGCTGTCTGCTGATTGTAAACAGTTATGTAGTCCTTACATGTACCGCTGCCAAATCTGAGAACAAGGATAACGTCCTTGGACTGGTCAAAGGTATTGGGAACAACAAAGCCTTCATGGTTTAATGCTGATGAACCGATAGCCATTGTGCCGCAAAGCATCATAACGGCTAAAATAACTGATAATATTTTTTTCATAAGATTACCTCCTGAAAATTTTATATACTTCCGTATATTTTCTTGACTTGATTATATCACCACTCTTTTCAAAAATCAAGGTGTTTTTTTAATAATTACAATTTTTTTCATTTTTCTGTATCACTTTATTTGAAATAATTACACGCAGTAGTTACAAAGTTAAAAAATCTGTTTCATTTATTGTGCAAATTGACAATACGGAACAAGATTTACTGTTTTCTTGACTTTAAAGCAATATATATAGTATAATTTTATAAATATATAATCTTCTGAGGTGGAAATATGACAGATAAATTCGGTCTTTTTAACGGTTGGGGACCCTTCGGCAAAAAGTATGCAGGTCTTTCAAGAATAGAAAAGCATAAGGAGGTTGACGGCGTACGCTTTGACCTTTCCGTTGCTCCCGCCATACACGCTTTTGATATAAGAGTACCTAACGTTACTCTCCCCTCGGCATATCACCCCTGGCTCTGCGATGAGGACTACGGCTTTTTCAGCTTCAGACATGACCTTGAATGGAAGGATAAGGTCTATGCCGATGTTTCTTACTCAAGACTCGACAACGAAAGCTACCTTGTAAGAACTGAGATAGTAAACAACACCGATATAATTAAGGACTGTGTTGTCAATTATTTTTCCTCGCTCGAATTTCACTGCGACAGCTATGCGGTGCTGAGCCTTCCCGAAAAATGCGATTACATTGATGCTCTCGGCTATGATACATATAATTACGCTATCACCCGCCCCTGGGACCAGCAGAGTCAGGACGGCTACAAGAAGGGCGAATTCATTGACAAAAGCTTCGTCGGAATGAAGGGTCTCGGTGACAGAGCAGGCAAGTGGCACATGCCCTATAAGGTTCTCAAGCCCTTCGGCGGAGAAAAAGGAGACGAGGTAAGCTATACCGTAAGGCTCACAAGCAGCTACGATAATGCCGTACTTGCTCTTCGTTACCGCACAAGCGATATTTTCTATGAGCAGGGTAAACAGGTCGGAGTACATTACATAAGCAGTAAGAATACCGCTTCCTTCCTTCTTAACGGAAAAACAACCGTGGAGCTCTCCCCTGCTGACGAGCTGAGAACCATTTACATTCATCTCGGAAGGCTCAGCAAGGATGAGGAGCTGAAGCTCAGCTTCGTTTCTCTCGGTACAGGTGCGGCAGAATTCGACTTTCTCGCCATAACAGAGGCTACTGACCGAGAAAAGGTACAGGTCACAATGAAATCCGCCGATTTCGTACCCGAATTCACAAACGAGAAGGCAGATAAGGGTTATATCTCCACACTCAGATATAAAAATATCGAGGGCGAGTACAGACTCAGGGTATTCGATGACAATACACGCTTCCGTGAGATTGAGACGGGTGCTCTTGAGGACTGTATGACCGCAAGACTTTCCAATGCCGACGAAACCTTCGACGACCTTACGGAAAGCTTCACGGGTGCCTTCAACCGTAAGCACAGCGACGAGGGCTTCTTCCACAATGCAATCAGTCACACTATTTTTGTACCCGTAGGTGAAAAAAGAGTACAGTATGCAGTTATTTCAAAGGGAGAAACAGAGTATAAAAGCTTAGAAGAGTACGAAAGAATATACGAAGAAAAGAGAAAGACTGCCATTGACCTGAAGGTTAATCCCTCGGGTGAGAAGTATAAGCTTTCAAATCAGCTTCTTGCTGCCGCTCTTATGACTAACGTAGTTTATCCCATCTATAAGCACGGCGAATATATCATCCACCACACTCCCGGCAAGCGTTGGGACTGCCTTTACACCTGGGATTCAGGCTTCATAGGTCTCGGTATGAACGAAATCGCACCGAAATTTGCCGAATATATCATTGACACCTACCTCAGTGAAGAGGATAACAAGGACTACGCCTTCCTGCACCACGGCTCTCCCGTACCTGTGCAGATTTATCAGCTTTACGAAATGCTGCAGAAGGCAGAAAGTAAGGAACATCTGCTTTCATATTACTCAAGAGCAAGGCTTTATTATCTGTATCTTGCAGGTAAAATAAGAAACTCAACAACTGCACGCTTCAAGTCAGGCATTCTCACAACCTACGACTATTTCTATTCCACAAGCGGTATGGACGACTACCCCGCTCAGGTTGCCATGATGAAGCAAAACCTTCGCGACAAGGCTTCTCCCGTTATCACTACAGGTCAGGTTATACGCTTCGGCAAGCTACTTTCAATTATGGCTGATAAGCTCGGTAAAGCAGACGATGTCGCTGAATACAAAGCAGACTGTGAAAGACTCACCGAAGCCCTCAACAAGTACTCATGGGATGAAGAAAGTGGATATTACAGCTACGTGCTCCACGATGAAAATGGCGAGCCCACCGTGAAATTCACTACAGCAGACGGTGAAAATCTCAACAAGGGTCTTGACGGTATTTATCCCATCATCGCAGGTGTTTGCGACGAAAATCAGAAAAATAAAATCATCGCACACATCACAGACGAAAATGAAATGCATACTCCCTTCGGCATCAGTGCTGTTGACAAAAGTGCTTCATACTATATGGTAAACGGCTATTGGAACGGTAATATCTGGTTCCCCCATCAATGGTTTATATGGAAGAGTATGCTTGACTGCGGCAGAGCTGACATAGCAAAGGATATCGCTCACCTTGCACTGAACATCTGGAAACGCGAGGTTGAAAGCACCTATTACACCTTTGAGATGGTCAACACCGTAACCGGCCTCGGCGGATGGTTCCACAACTTCGGCGGTCTTTCCACTCCCCTTATTATGTGGCTGAAGGCCTACTATGCTCCCGGTACGGTAAACGTAGGTTTTGACACGTGGCTCGACAAGGTAAGCTTCAATGAAGATAATACTGAGGCTGAAATTGAATTCACATATCACGGTGAAAATGAGAAATTCATCCTTCTTGCAGTTATGAAAGAGGGCGAGGAATATATCTGTACTCTTGACGGTGAAGAAATCGAGGCTGAGTGGGATAAGGGCTTAGTGACCGTGGAGATTAACAGCACCGGTCACATATTGAATATAAGAAAAAAACAAGGTTTTTGTGACCTGTAACGTCTTTTTTCTGTCTTTATAAGTGAAGTCTTAAAAGGCAAAAAGGAGATGATATTATGGATGACAGTAAAATAGTTGAGCTGTATTTTGCAAGAAATGAAACCGCTATTACACAAACGGAAATAAAATACGGCTCAGCCTGCCGCTCTATTGCACACCGCATACTGAAAAACAAAGAGGACAGCGAGGAATGTGTTTTCGACAGTTATATGAGTCTGTGGAATACTATTCCGCCGGTAAAACCGCTGAATTTCTTTTCTTATCTTGCAAGATTAGTGCGCAACCACTCTCTTAACAGATACAGCAGGCTTAAAGCAAAAAAAAGAGGCAACGGCGAGGTTGAGCTCGTCCTTGAGGAGCTGAGCTATTGCATCCCTGACAGTATGAAAGTTGAAGAAAGCCTTGAATATCTTGAGCTTTCTGAAATTATCAATAAGTTCCTTCGCTCTCTTGAAGAGGAAAAGGCTGTAATCTTTATGCAAAGATATTGGTATCTCTGCTCAATCAAGCAAATAGCAAAGAATAACAGCCTCAGTGAAAGCAATGTTAAAATGATTCTTTTAAGACTTCGTGAATCTCTCAGAAACATTTTAGCCAAGGAGGGCATCGAAGTATGAACAACAAAGATATTTTAAATGCTTTGAATCTCGTTGATGATAAGTTTATAGAAAACTCCTTACCGAAGGAAAAAGCCAAAAGTAAAAAAATCAGATTCAGAAGCATTGTGGCGGCAGTATTGGCAGTTCTTGTCGGTTTGCGCATAGCTGTTTACTTTATAACAGATCACCCCTTATCGGAATATAATACAAATCCGTCGGTAAATAGCAGACCGCCTCTTACACTCAACATCTCAGGCTTTACTTTAAAAGAGGTTGAATATCCCGATATGGCAAAGTTAGGCACTGTATCTATGGACGAATGGTATGACAGCCTGAAAAAGCAATATGACCAATATGAGGGCTACAATGAAGGACTTGACGGCTTCTTTGCGGAAACAACCGTCCGTATACTCGGAAGCAGAGACGGTGAAAACCGAATTTACTCCCCGCTCAGCCTTTATATGGCTCTCGGTATGCTTGCAGAAACAACCGACGGCAATTCAAGAAAGCAGATTCTTGATCTTTTAGGCTACAACAATATTGAAGACCTGAGAAAGCAGGCAGAGGCAGTGTGGAACGGCAATTTCTGCGATAACGGTTTGTCGCGCGCTCTTCTTGCTTCGTCAATATGGCTTCGCGATGATCTGACCTACAATGACAGTACGCTTGAAGAGCTGAAAAACACTTACTACGCTTCATCTTATTCGGGCGAAATGGGCAGTGAGGATTACAACAAAGCCCTGCAGGACTGGATAAACCATAACACAGGCAACCTTCTCACCGACTACACTCAGAACTCAGGCTTTGACCCCGAAACGGTTTTAGGACTTGTTTCAGCCGTGTATTTCGACGCTCAGTGGACATCGCCTTTTTCAGAAGAAAATAACACTGAAGATATCTTCCGTTCTCAGGCAGGTGAAATTGAATGCGAGTTTATGAATAAAACCTATCAGGACAGATACTATTGGGCGGAAAACTTCTCTGCCGTAAGCTTAAGCTTTGATCAAAGCGGCTCAATGTGGTTTTTCCTTCCCGACCAAAATGTAAGTATCGATGAAGTTTTAAGTAATGAAGAAATATTCAGTATCATTTCGGAGCCTTACGAGTACGCCAACAGTCAATATTCCAAAATCAACTTCTCTGTTCCTAAGTTTGATATAAGCTCAGAAACAGAGCTAAGCAAGGACCTGAAGGAGCTTGGTGTTACTGATGTTTTTGATATGCACTCGGCAGATTTCTCGCCGCTTACTGAATATTCCGACGAGCTCTATCTCAGCAAAGCAAAGCAAAGCTCAAGAGTAGCTATTGATGAAACAGGTTGTGTTGCCGCATCTTATACGGAAATGTACCTTAACGCAGGCTCAGCACCACCTGAAGACGATGAAATTGATTTTATTCTCGACAGACCATTTATATTTGTAATAACGGGACGCTCAGGAATGCCTATGTTTATAGGAGTTGTTGAAACGCCCTGAAATAAAACATAAAACCAAGGAGATAGGATATGTACGAAAACATTAAACCCTTAAAGCTGAATATTATTTCCGATATTCATTATTACTCAAAGGAAACAGGCATAAGCGGTAAAGCCTTTGAAAAGGAAAATGCAAAAACACCAAACGATCTCGTTAACTGTGAGGAAATTCTTTCTGCGCTTATGGATCAACTTGCTGCAGACGAAAGTGAAATAGTACTCGTTTCGGGCGACGTTACCACAAGAGCCGAAAGAGAGGCTCACGAGGGTGTTATAAAGCTTCTTCGCTCACTTAAGGAGCGTGGCAAGAGGGTTTATGTCATCACAGCGACCCACGATTTCCACGACGGCGATGTTACAAGAAAATATGTCGGTGACGAAGCTGTTCAGGTACCCTCTGTGAAAAGAGATGAGCTTTTTGATATGTACCGTGAATTCGGTCCTGATGAAGCTATTTCAATTCACCGTGACAGTATGTCATACGTGGTTCAGCTTTGCGACGGCTACCGCCTCTTCGCTCTCAACGATGACAGAAACCACAAGGGTGCAAGCGGCTTCTCAGATGACTGCTTCGAGTGGATAACCGGACAGATAAAGGACGCTCAGGAAAACGGTCAGTTTATCATACCTATGACTCATCATCCTATGCTCTCCCCCTCCCCCTTCTATAAAATCATCGGTGGCGGAAACATTATGGGCGAGGCCGACAGAAGAATTGACGAATTCACCGAAATGGGTCTGAATTTCATGTTCACGGGTCACACCCACATGCAGGATATTTCATATAAATACACCGAAAAGGGTAAGGTTTTCTATGATATAACCACTGCGGCGGCCGTCGGATACCCTGCTACCTTCCGTCAGGTTACATTTATGCCCGCTGAGGGTAAAATTGACGTAAACAGTATCGATGTTCAGTGTGATATCGGCGGCAGAGCTCTCAAGGAGCATCTCGAGGATAAATTCTTCGGTATGATTCGCCGTGTTATTGCAGCTGCAGGCAGTGATATACCCGAATTTGCAAAAATGGCAACCGCCTTCAGCGTCAAGGAAAAGCTTAT
>JAZULG010000012.1:0-9121 GCA_045603005.1 Acutalibacteraceae bacterium | reverse complement strand
CCGGGAGCACAAACGTCAACCGACATGCCGTAATTCGAAAAATATGCTATGTTATGGTCTATATCGTAAGCACCTACAACAATAGGCTCACTCATTTCCGCAGGGCATGAAACGCAGAGTGCCGTATCCTCCGCAGTGTTTCCGGCAGATTTAACGTAAACTATACCTGCATCGTAGAGTTCTCTTACACCCTGATGAAAAAGGGAATTACATTCATCCCTGAGGCTCATGCTTACTACATCTACGTCATATTCAATCGCTTTCTGAAAGGCTGAATAAACAACCGTATTGCAATAACCTGAGCAGCCGTTAAAAACGTCAAGGTTCCATACGTAAACATTATCGCTTCTTGCCCCGTCAAGCACCGTGCCCGCAACGTGTGTACCGTGCTCATCCGGTACGACGGCACCGCCCGTCACAACGTTATATCCCTCTATATATCTGTGTGCATTGTCACTGTGAACCAAAGCGCCCGAATCTACAACGGCAACAACTACCCTTTGATCGCCGTAATTATCAACTACATATTCGCTGAGCTTATCAAGACCCATATCAGCAACACCCCAGGACATATACTCCATCGTCTGGTCGGTGCTTGCCACGGGCGTCAGATCACAGTACCTTTCATCTATAGCCTCAATGCCGCCCGAATATTTATCCATCTCAACAAACAAAATATTGCTCTGCCTTTTAAGCTCGCCCATACATTTCTGAGCCTCATCCTCACTTGCAAACTGAATAATGACCACATTGTTTTCCCGTACTATAACCTTATCTGCCGGAAAGGCACTCAAATCAAGCTCATTACCCTCAAATTTCAGTATAATACGGTTTGTGCTGACCGCTCCGCTGATTACGGCTGCATCATCATATTCTGCTATAACACTCTGTATCTGGGATGTAAATTCCTCAGCGGTCATAACCTCGCAAAGCTCCGTATCCTCGTGGACGCGTATGATCCTTCCTGCAAAAAGCGGGCCTTTTTCAATAATTCCGTAAACAACTGCAATTATTATTGCTAAGACTGCAATAATAACAACGGCACTGCAAAGGTAAGCAATTATTCGTTTTTTCCTTTCTCTCAGAAGCCTCACTGCCGGCTCATAGTCCGCATCGGCGGCCCTTCTGTACCACTCCTCAGCCATTTTACGGTCCTTATTGACACCCCAGCCGTAAGAAAACATCTGTCCCATAGAAAAGGCGGCCTTCGGGCATCCCTTTTTTGCAAGGCTCTCCATAGCGGCAACCGCCTGAGCCACGTCTGCGCCCCTCTTTATCTGAGAAAGCATTTCACTCGCCTTAAGGAAGGCTGTTTCATCCTTTTTTCCATCACCGCTTTTTACAAGCTGACGAAGCTCGGGAGTATTACAGTCAGAGACCCACAGTCTCTTCTTTTTATCATACATTTCTTTTTTCCTCCTCTATTTCGTACCTCGTGAAGGAGCCTGCGCCGACAAGCATCAGCACTATACATCCTGCAATCGGATTTATCAGAGAAACCACACCCGACAAGGCACCGCTTATGAAATTTATAAGAAGTCTGCCCTTACCTCCAGCTCCGTAATAAACCATACCTGCCGCCAACGAAAAAAGACCGTAAACCGTAATTCTGAGAAGTATTTTCAGAATATCCGCATCCTCCTCCATCAGAAGCGTTTCATCGACAAGCTCTGCGCTTACGTCGGAAATTCTGCTTTTCTCCTTGCCCTTCACCGATTCGCTGAGAGCCTCAAGAAGCTTATCCGTATCAAAGCTTCCGTCGGAATTTTTTACCACCGAAAAATCCTCGTCGGTATATTGCATAAATGGGTCATTCGGATCGGTCTGCTGACTATCCTGAGATGTAAGCCTTACTGAATACATCTCAAAGCCTTCATCCTTTATTCTATCTGCAATATCCGTGATGAGTGTATAGCCGTACTGCTCATAGTCAGACAGCATAACCACCGCTGAACGGCAGTTTTTCTCTTTGTTTGCACTGAGGGTTTCGTATGCCTTTTCGAGCGGAAGATCGAAGTTTGTTCCGCCGAACCATATATCAATATTTCTCACAAAGCTCTGAAGTGCCGCCTTGTTCGCCTTTGTCATAGGCAGAAAATCCGAGACCGCTCTATCCTCTACCGTATCGGAGAAGGCTATTACCTGAAGGCTTGTATTTTCATCGAGTCCTTCAATAAGTCTGCAGGTAACCTCTTTTTCATCCTCTATACTGTTTGTCATACTTCCCGAGTAGTCCATCAGAAGCACTACATGGGTTTCCTTGCCCTCTGATTTTCCGCCTGACTTTTCCTTTTCTACGTTTACCTCGAGAGCGTATAACGCCTGACCTGCCGCTCCCAGCACTGCGCCTGCAAGCACTGCGAAGACAAGTCCCTTTGCGAGGCTTCTTTTCACCGTGGGGACAAATCTTTTTCTTCTCAGAAAAAGATCCGCTTCAATTCCGAGAAGTCCCATTGCAAGACAAACCGCAAAAACCTCTGCCATCCATATAATACAGCCCTCGGGAGTATCTGCCGTTATTTCATAATTGAGCATACATACGCCAAAGCCGAGCAAAGCAAAAACACCCGATAAGCCGTAACTGTTTATAAATCTGTTGCCTCTCATTGCTCCTTCTCCTCTTTTCCTGAATAGGTCTCGTGCCACTGTTCTCTTGCGGTTTTGTCCCTTGCGAGAAGTCTTTCAAGCTCTACACATATACAGGAGAATGCACCCGATGAAATATTTCTCCTTGCCGCAAAGTCTGATACAAGATTAAAAAACGCACGTCCGCATCCGACGGGAATATAGTCTCTGCAGCTTTCCGAAACCGAGTATACAGGTGCGTTTCCCTCAACGGCAATCACCTGAAGTCCGCCGTATACCTGAGCATAAGAAACAGTATATCCGATTCTGTTTTCAGTGCCGAGACCTGCCTTGAGCTTTGCTCTGAGAGCCTCACACGGAGGTGAGTCCCCCTCCTCAAAGTAGTATGTTCTTTCCTTCTCAAAGCCGCATATTATATAGTTCACGCTTTTATCTGCGGGTACCACGGGGAGCTTCTCCGCTACGCCCTGCGCAGTACTGTCAACGAGCACTGCCACTGCATCACAGGTCGGTGCACAGGCAAGCTGCGAATACGAGCAGCAGATGAAAAACATATCCGCCGCCTCTCTTTGCCGTTTTGCAGACGCAAGATTCAGCACATAGGTCTCGGCCTGCTCCGCTCCGGGACTTCCGATTACCATCGTACCCGCCTTTCTCGTTGCGGTACGCTGAAGCTGCTGCTTCCTTTCTGTCAGCATTGAAAGAGTTCTTCTGTCTCTTGTGTAAATCAGTATTTCGCTGCCCTCAAGGTCGCTCACTGCATTGCAGTAGATTCCGCAAAGAAAATCCTTCGCCTGAGACACCGTCGGTGCCGCAATACATATGCTCATTCTGTTAACCGCATTGTTGACCGCTAAAGGATTAACCTGAAGTGTCGGAGCGGGCGGCGGAGGTGCCGCAGGCTTCGGCACAGCTTGTTTTACCGGGGGTTGTTTTACCGTGGGTTGTTTTACCGTGGGTTGTTTTACTGTTTTAACGGGTCTGACGGTTATTTTTCCTATTGCCATTGTTTTGCCCCTTTCTGATTTGTTGTCATCATTATACACAAGGGGATTTTCCGTTTTTGCAGTTGCTTTCCAAATTAAAAATGCAGAATGCAATGCGCAATCGCGGGGAAGGCAGGCAGAGTTGGGTAAGCTCTGCCCGCCTTTTTTATGTGGCTTTGCTCGTGCGGAGGTGGGGAGGTTCTGCTTTTTCACCTTTATGCTGTATATTGCTTTTACTCGTCTGTCGCTCGAGCCGCTCGGGCTCATACTTTTGTCGCTTGTGACAAAAGTATGCAAAAGCACGCCCTTGTGCAAACCGTCCGAAAGAAGTTTCGCTGAGGCGTTGAGGTTCTGTTTTATATGGCATTGAGAAGTATTTTTCCATTAAAATATCCGAAGCTTGTTGGCGAAACATTTCTGCTCATCTGCTTTAAATTCAGACGGGAGTTTCACAGCTCAATTTACCTGAAGGCTTAATAAAGGAGACCGCTCGGTCCTACCCTTTAGTCAGGCTGTTAAACTTGTCTGATCCGTTCATCATAATTCACCGCACCGTGTATTCCGACAGTCGAAGCCCGCTCACGGGGTGGTTTACGTAAGAGAATTCCTCCGACCTCCTGCAGGTTAACTGAAGGTGGAGGTTATAGAGAGAAAACAGAAAACTTTTCTGTTTTCAGCGTAGTTTACCGTAAGATGCATTACGGACGTTCCCCGCTGCCTGAAAATGCATACGCAGGCGGACTACACCTTTAAGAAAACATCAGACCTTTCGCCATCGTCAGGCATCTGCGGTATCAGTCTTGTCGAAGCCTTGGTGTACAAGGCAAGGCACAACCTGATCGCTGCAGAGTATGCATTTTGCAGGTGGGCTGCATCTGTCTGTAAAGCTGCTTGTCCGTGCTACTAAAAAAGAGCGCTTTGCATCCTTTGTCGCTCCGGACATTTTAATAGATCCGCAGGAGCAACCCTAGCCTTACCTTTCAGGAGAGGCAAGAAAAACCTAACTCGAGTAAAGCCTACATAAAAGCAACGTAAAGTATAAAGATAAAAACTCACAATAATGCTCCCAAAAATTTACTGTTATAAAGGAATGTTTATAAAATGTTAATACCCTTTCGCCCGAGTATTGCTATAATAAAAGAGACGAAAAAAGAAAATCTGTCTTTTTCGAAACAGGGAGGAAACATTATGGATATTTTATCAATCATTAATGCCGTTATGGCTCTTTTCAGAAAGATTCTCGACGCTTTCGGCGATGATATCATGAAGGAGCTCTTCGGCTGATATCCACCCAAACGGCAAGACTGCAGGCCTCTTAAGTCCTGCAGTCTTTTTTTCCTTTTATACTTTACCTTACCCCTTTTCTGTGTTATTATATAGAAAAAAATAAAAGGAGTCAAAAATTATGGAAACAATCAAAGCTTTATTTCAGGAAAACTTTCCCGCAGCTTTTGCAACTGCCTGCCTTGCCGCTTACTTTTTCGGTATGGCAATCGTTTTTATCATCAAGCCCCTGAAGAATGCAGAGAGCTTCTCAATCAAGCCCGTTGACAACGCAGGTAAAACTGAAATCCGTGTTTATTACGGCGGCATTTCCTTTGCTCTGGGCGCATTCCTTCTCTATCTTGCCTTTGCAACGGGAACTGCCTTCCACTCACTTGTGGGCGGTATGTTCTTTGCAACAACCGTTCTCGTTACAAGAACAGTCTTCCTTTTTGTCGACAAGGGCTGGAAATGCCCCTACACCAAGCTCGCAATCCCCGCAGAAAGTGCCTTCGTTATCGCACTGTGGGTATGCTTCTTCCTTGCGAAATAATCTATGACCTATTCTGTAGTACCTCATCCTTCACGGATAAGCATTAAAAGCGACTCCGTTGCCTTCAGGATATCGTCTTTTATGAAAATAGTCGGTGACGAAACCACCCTTGATGCAAGAGACGAGCTTCTGCGCTTTCTCGGTGACGTGCTCGAAGTCTTTCCCGTGGGCGGCGAGCAGGAGATTCACTTTGTTCTGTCCGACAGCGCAGAGAAAAAGGGCAGCTATCACATAGAAGTCCGTAAAAACCGGATAAACCTCACTGCAAACAGTGCCGAAGGTCTTTTCTATGCCGTACAAACCCTCAAGCAGCTTCTGTTTCAGGCGCAGGATAACCTTTGTGAGCTCGAAATATTCGACGAGCCTTCCTATGATATCCGTGGCTTTATGCTCGACTGCGCAAGGCATTTTTTCACAAAAGAGGAGATTTTTCGCTTTCTCGACCTTATGGCACTTCATAAGCTCAACGAATTTCACTGGCATCTTTCTGACGATCAGGGCTTTCGCTGTCAGCTTGAATGCGCTCCCCTTTTAACGGAAATCGGCTCGGTACGAAGCCACACGGGGCTGAAAAACGAGGAGCATTCGGGTTACTATACCAAAAAGGACATAAAAGAAATCATCAGCTACGCTCACAGCAGATATATAAAGGTTATCCCCGAGATAAACACACCGGGGCATACGGTGAGTATGATAAGTGCTTATCCCGAGCTTTCCTGCAGAGGTAAGGAAATCCCCGTTGCCACAAGCTTCGGACAAAAAAAAGACGTACTTTGTATCGGTAAGGAAAGCACCTTCGACTTTATGCTCCGCCTTTACGATGAGCTTTGTGAGATGTTTCCCGACGGTATAATACATATCGGAGGAAACGGTGCATCCGTCGAAAGGTGGCAGGAATGTCCTCACTGTCAAAGGCGTATAAAAGGAGAAAAGCTCTCCGATGAAAGAGAGCTTGAGAACTATTATTTCAGCCGTATATCAAAGCATCTTCACAAAAAGGGTGTTGAGGTACGGATGCGAAACTACGAGTGGGGAGATCATTTTATTTTCCCGATTTCGGAATCAGACAACGTTCATATATATGATATGAATTATATTTGTTCTACTCTACACTGCTGCCGACTTTATTTACCCCACGAGAGAATAAATCTCAAAAGAGCATATAGTGCAATTCCTCCGTCATTTCGTGACAGAAAGCACCTGTGTGGCATAGAGGCTTGTCTGTGGACAGAGCATATCCCTGACATAAAAAAGGCGGATTTCGCCCTTCTGCCCCGTCTCGGAGCCTTCAGCGAAAACGCCTGGACAAGCAGCGAAAACAGGGATTATGACCGTTTTTACGAGAATTTGCGAGACTATTACCGATTGCTTTATGCTCTCGGCTACGGTCCTGCAACTCTCAGCAGAGCCTTACCGGGAAGAATACGCAGAGCACTGCATAAATTTAACCGCACAGCTTATTAAAACAGACAATGAACCACGGTACGGTCCCGTGGTTCTGATTTTTCACCTTTATATTGTATGTTGCTTTTACTCGACTAACGCTCAAGCCGCTCGGGCAACCTCTCCGTCACCCTTACGGGCGCCACCTTTTTCTCCGAAAACGGGCAAAACCCTCCCGTCACTTCGTGACACTCCCTCTAACAGAGGGAATCACCTTTCAGGGCAGGCAAGAAAAGCGGTATGAGCAAAGTCACATAAATTCGGCGGGCAGAGCTTACCCATCTCTGCCCACCATCCCCGCAATTTTGCATTTTGCACTTTGCATTTTGCATTTAAAAAGCGACTGTTATCTTAACAGCCGCTTTTAATAAATCAGTCCTCTTTACCCACAAGCCAGTTGATAGACACTCCGAGAACCTCGGAAATTGCAACAAGCTCATAGTCGCATACACTTCTTATCTGTCCCTCAAGCTTTGAAAGACCTGAAGCAGTAAGCTCAACGCCTCTTATCTGAAGCTGAGTAAGAAGATCTATCTGCTTTATTCCAAGTTCCTTTCTCTTTGCCTCGATTCTTGCACCGACAATGTTTCTGTCACCAAGAGCCTGCTTTCTGATTCTCATTTTTTCACCTTCTAAATATATTGTGCCTTGCTAACTAAGACATAATATAACACTTTCCTGCAATTTTGTCAAGTTCTTATATCCATTTTATTTAAAAATCTTTTTATATTTTTGTAACTATTTTACAGTTTTCTTTGTTTCGTCCTTTTTTCTGTTTCTTTGTCATTTTTTTATAAATCCCCTTGAAACCCTTTTATTTTTTGGCAGCAAATGATATAATACTATCAATAAAATTAAGGAAGTGTTTTTATGAGTAACACATTAGAATCAAGAAACCTTACTATGCTTGTGGATTTCTATGAGCTTTCAATGGCTAACGGATATTTCACTAACGGCTTCAGGGACAAAATCGCTTATTTTGACATGTTCTTCAGAAAGGTGCCCGATAACGGCGGCTTTGCAATTATGGCGGGGCTCAGACAGCTTATCGACTACCTTAAAAATCTTAAATTTACACAGAAGGACCTTGAGCTTTTCCGAAGAAAAGGATTTAACGAGGACTTCATCGAATATCTCAGTGATTTTAAGTTTTCCTGCGATGTCTGGGCTATCCCCGAGGGTACCCCCATATTCCCCGGTGAGCCTATTATCACCGTAAAGGGTCCCGTTATCGAGGCCCAGCTCATTGAAACAATGGTGCTTCTCACAATTAACCATCAGAGCCTTATCGCAACCAAGGCAAACCGTCTTAAAAGAGCTGCCGGTGAAAGAACCATTATGGAGTTCGGTTCCAGACGTGCACAGGGCTACGATGCTGCTATTTACGGCGCAAGAGCCGCTTATATCGGTGGCTGTGATGCAACCGCCTGCACTATTGACGAAAGAGATTTCGGTGTTCCTGCAGTAGGTACTATGGCTCACTCATGGGTACAGCTCTTCGGTGACGAGTACGAGGCCTTCAAGGCCTATGCAAGACAGTACCCCGACAACTGCACACTGCTTGTAGATACATATAACGTGCTCAAATCGGGTATTCCCAACGCTATACGCGTTTTCAACGAGGAGGTCGTACCAAAGGGCTTCCGCCCCAAGGGTATAAGAATAGATTCGGGCGATATTACCTACCTTTCCAAGAAGGCTCGTAAAATGCTCGACGATGCGGGCTTCGAGGACTGTAATATCGTAGCAAGCAACTCCCTTGACGAAATAATCATCCGTGATATGCTCATCCAGGGTGCTCAGGTGGATTCCTTCGGTGTAGGTGAAAGACTGATTACCGCCGCATCTACTCCTGTTTTCGGCGGCGTATATAAAATAGTTGCCGTTGAGGAGGACGGTGTTCCCGTACCGAGAATCAAGCTCAGCGAAAACGTGCAAAAAATTACCACACCCTGTGCCAAGAAAGTATACAGACTTTATGACAACGACAGCGGCAAGGCCCTTGCAGACGTCATAACCCTTATTGATGAGAAAATCGACAGCACCAAGGACTACGAGCTTTTCGACCCTGACTATACATGGAAGAGAAAAACCGTGAAGAACTTCACTGCAAAGCCTCTGCTTGTAAAAATCTTTGACAAGGGCGTAAGCTGCTACGACAGCCCCGACATCAAGGATATAAAGAAATTCTGCAACGAGCAGGTTGAAACTCTCTGGGATGAGGTAAAGCGTTTTGAAAATCCCCATACCTATTATGTTGACCTTTCTCAGAAGCTCTGGGACGAGAAAA
>JAZULG010000011.1:0-2639 GCA_045603005.1 Acutalibacteraceae bacterium | reverse complement strand
ACTGTTCCCTGAGGTCGGAAAAACCATCAATAATGATAGTGCCTCTGTCAGCTTTTTCGGCCCTGTTAAGCAAAGTGAAGATCTGAATAATATGTCTCTTATATGCAAGGTTAATGCTTTGGGTACAAATGTAATGGTTTTAGGCGATGCAGAAAAGGAAGAGCTTTCCTCAGTGTTTGATACAGTGCTCGGGGAGTATCAATCACACATTCTCGTTATGGGTCATCACGGAAGCAGCACTTCTGTCTATAAAAAATTCCTTAATGCCGTTAATGCTGATGTAGCGGTTATTTCCTGCGGCAGGGATAACTCCTACGGCCATCCTCATAAAGAAGCTCTTAGCTATATTTCACAGAATAATATGACTCTTTACCGCACGGATAAAGACGGAGACATAGTTTTCAGATGTACTGCCGAAGGTTATGAAAAGGTGAAGTAAAATGGAAAAATTAATCATTGACAGAATAGAAGACGGTTTTGCAGTTTTTGAAAAGGAAGATTCAAGCCATATCACTTTGCCTCTTTCATACTGTGATTTTCCTTTGAATGAAGGAGATATACTTCTTTTCGACGGTGTAAATTATTCAAAGGATGAAGCTGAAAAGGACTCGAGAAAGCAAAAACTTCTCGCTATGCAGCAAAAACTTAAAGAAAAGAGTAAAAATAAGTAAAAAACTTTCAAAATTTACTTGCATTTTAGTTTTTCTTGTGATATACTCTTCGGGATAACGCACGTAGGGGATTGGTATGCCCGTTTCGCCCGTGAGGGTGTTGTGTACCTTTGAACTTACGGTGGTTAAAAAAACAAAAGGAGGACATAACAATGTCAGTAGTATCAATGAAACAGCTTCTTGAAGCAGGTGTACATTTCGGTCACCAGACAAGAAGATGGAACCCGAAAATGGGAGAGTACATTTTCGCAGAAAGAAACGGAATTTACATCATTGACCTTCAGAAGACTGTAAAGAAGCTTGAAGAAGCTTATTCTTTCATCCGTGAAGTATCAATGAACGGCGGTGAAGTTCTCTTCGTCGGCACAAAGAAGCAGGCTATGGATTCAATCCGTGAGGAAGCAATCCGTGCAGGTATGCCCTATGTTAACGCTCGTTGGCTCGGTGGTATGCTTACAAACTTCGGCACAATCCAGAAGAGAATCAAGAGACTTGCTCAGCTTAAGGTTATGGAGCAGGACGGCACATTCGCACTTCTTCCCAAAAAGGAAGTTATCAAGCTTAACCTTGAAATCGAAAAGCTCGAAAAGTTCATGGGCGGTATCACCGAAATGAAGAAGCAGCCCGCTGCACTCTTCATCGTTGACCCCAGAAAAGAAAGAATCGCAGTTGCAGAAGCTCACAAGCTCGGTATCCCCATCGTAGCTATCGTTGACACAAACTGTGATCCCGATGAAGTTGATTACGTAATTCCCGGTAACGACGACGCTATCAGAGCTGTAAGACTTATTGCAGGCGCTATGGCTGATGCTGTTATCGAAGGCAGACAGGGCGAATCAAACGCTCCCGCTGCTGAAGAAGTAGCTGAAGAAGCTGCTGAATAATTTCAGTTATAAAATTAAACCCCGTAAACAAAACGGGGTTTCTTTGAAAAGATTACAAATTACAGGAGGAATTTTATTATGGCATTTACAGCTAAAGACGTACAGGCTCTTCGTGAAAAGACCGGCGTTGGTATGATGGACTGCAAAAAGGCTCTTGTCGAAGCTGACGGCGATATCGATAAGGCCATGGACATCCTTAGAGAAAAGGGACTTGCTTCTCAGGCTAAGAAGGCAGACCGTATCGCTGCAGAAGGTACCGTTTGTGTTTATGCTAATAACGGTGTGGGCGTTGTTGTTGAGCTTAACAGTGAGACAGACTTCGTTGCTAACGGTGACGGCTTCAAGGCATTAGCTGCTGAAGTTGCTCAGGTTATCGCTGAACAGAACCCTGCTGATGTTGACGCTCTTCTCAAGTGCGAGAAGGATGGTATGACCGTTGAGGCTAAGGTTCAGGAATTGTTCCTTGCTATTCGTGAAAACATTAAGATCCGCCGTTTTGTTCGCGTTGAAGGTAAGGTTGTAACCTACGTTCATGCAGGCGGTAAAATCGGCGTTATGGTTAATTTTGACACTGCCCTTGATGCTGACAATGCAGATTTCGTTGCTATGGGTAAAAACATTGCAATGCAGATTGCAGCTATGAACCCTGCTTACCTTGATGAGGCTTCTGTTCCTGCAGAGGTTATCGCTAAGGAGAAGGAAATCCTCATTGCACAGATGAAGGAAGACCCCAAAATGGCTAATAAGCCCGAAGCTGTACTCGGCAAAATTGTTGAGGGTAAAATCGGCAAATATTACAAGGAAAACTGCCTTGTTGAGCAGCAGTTCGTTATCGACGGTGACCTTACCGTTGGTAAGTATGTAGAAAAGACTGCTAAAGAACTCGGCGCTGACATTAAGATTGCTTCTTATGTTCGTTTCGAAAAGGGCGAAGGCATTGAGAAGCGCGTTGATGATTTCGCTGCTGAAGTTGCTGCAATGGCAAAATAATTCAAACTTTTTTAAAGGCTGTTTCTTATGGAACAGCCTTTTTAACGTAGTAAGGTGAGATTTATGTTTATTAAAGAGCCTACAAAACAAATAG
>JAZULG010000010.1:0-4741 GCA_045603005.1 Acutalibacteraceae bacterium | reverse complement strand
AAGGGTGATAAAGTCGCCGTATTTTTCCTTAGCCTCACTATAGCTCAACACCTTTTTGCCGTGAAAGCTGTGACCTCTCACAAAGCCGTCACTTGCAAAGGTGTCACGGTAGGAAAGGCCGAGAGAGTCAAGCACCTCTATGATCATATCCGCACCGTTGCCCATACCGTAAAGCAGAATTGGCTTATCCGTGTCTTTGAGTCTGTCCCATAAAGGGATATCTCTGATAAATTCAGTCAAGTGCTCTGCCTCCTTTTAATTTTTAAGTAATTTTAACATAGCAAGGATAAAATTTCAATACTTACGGGTTATGGTATATATTGCGGTTACAGAAAAGTGAAAAAAGTAACGGATTTTACTGTACAAAAAGAAGGATCTGTGATAGAATAAAGCGTAAACAGTCTGTCAGGGAGGTAGATATATGACAAAAAATAAAAAAATAGCAACAGCGGTTATTGCTGTTGTTGTGGCAGTCGCGCTGTTTGCCGCAGGATACTTCATTTCTTCCCGTCTTTCAGCGAAGAAGGGTGAGGATGAAGATACTCAGACCACTGCTCAGCAGGAGGAAACAACCGCTGAGGATAACACCTCTTCAGAGGGCGAAGACGAGAAGGATGATTATCTATACATACTTGAGGATGAAAAGCTTGGCTCAGGTAAGCTCGCAATAAGCAAGGCAGAGTATGAATATTACTGCATTTCAATTTACAATTCACTGATTTCCAATGCCTTTCAGTATGACTTATACTACGGCGAGGGTGCAGGTCTGCAGTATACCGGCTTTGACTGGAGAGTGCTTCCCGAAAAGCAGAAATGCGCTCTTGAGGCAGACGGTAAAAAGTTTGATAACTATCAGGAGTATATTGAACACACAGCGCTCAAGCAGCTTATTGTTATAAAGGGCTGTATGGATTATGCTGAGCTTAACTCCATCACTCTTGACGAGGATGAGCTAAAAGAGGTCAATGATTTTATTGAGGGAAACAGACAGACTATTTCCGAAGAGGGAAAGACCATGGACGAATACCTCAAGGAATTTTACGGCGAAGGAATGTCGGAGGAGCTTTATACCACCGTTGTTAAGGAGCAGTATCTTCTTAATAAGGTTGATATGGTAAAAAGTGATCTTCTTGAAGCAAGCTATACAGACGAAATGGTAGAGGCTGAATATAATAGTAATGTGAAGCACTACGGTCAGGTAACACTCAGAAACTATATTATTGTTGCCGCTACCGATGATTCGGGCGCCGTATATGAGGCTTCAATGGATGCCGCAAGGGATGAAGCCGAGGTTTTCGCCGAAATGGTGACCGATGAAGAAAGCTTCAAGCAGCAGGTAAGCAAAAGAGAAGAAAAGAACGGCAATACAAGCTATGCCGAAATACTTATCGAAGATAACTACACCCTGCTCAAAAACATTTACTATGATGAGCTCGACACCCAAACGGATGACGAGGGACTCGCAGTGTGGGCATTTGACAGCTCGAGAAAAGCAGGCGACATCTATATTGCAAAGGTAGACGGAGTAGGCTACGGTGTGTTTATGATGGTTGACCCCTTGCACAAGCCTGCAACGGAATACACCTATGATGTCAGACATATACTTATTGAGCTTACAAAGGAGGAGTCAGAGGAGCCGGTGAAGGCTGAGCTTCTCAACCCCGCGGATTACGGGGTGACCGTCGATATTGCCGTTTCACCTGCGACCACAGCTGAGCCTGCTACCTATATGAAGGCTCAGGGCATACTCGAGCAGTACCTTGCAGGCGAATGTACCGAGGAAAGCTTCGGAGAGCTTGCAAAGACCAATTCAGCAGACGGAAATGCTGCTCAGGGCGGTATTTACACCGATGTTCCCGAGGGACAAATGGTATCCGCCTTTGAAAACTGGGCACTTGCAGAAGGCAGAAAGGCCGGAGACGTTGGTATTGTCGAAACAAGATACGGCTATCATATTATGTATTTTGTAGGCAGAAAAGAAGTTTCCGATTGGACTGATACAGTAAAGGAAGAAATGGTATATAACGGTGTTGAAGTTTTCGTGGACGATATTTACGAAAGATACGAGGCATCTGTTGAGAGCATAAACTATGAATCACTCAACGAGTTTTATCAGCACACTATAGATAATTATATTGCCTATATGGGCGGTTGATTAGAAAAAACAAAAAATAAATTTTTCAGGAGGAACAGTTATGAAAATTTTAAAAGCAGTAATCGCATTGGTAGTTGTAGCCGCAATCGGTGTAGGAGTATTTATGTTCTTTACATCTCCCGAGCAGAGAATCAAGGGCAAGTGGGAAAGCGAATATCTCACACTTGATTTCGATAAGGAAGGCAATGTAGAGGTTACCTATCTTGACACAGAAAAGTTTGACTTTGAGCTTCCCTTCAGCGGAAAGGGTACCTTAGACGGTAAATACACCATTGAAAAGGCAGACGGCAAAACCTTACTTAAGATCAAAGCAACCTTCTCAGTAGGTATTGAGTTCAGCTACGATCTTGACTATGTTCTTGATTTTGAAGACGGCAAAATGCTTCTTACTCCCATTTACGACGGTGCTGAGAGCGAGGAAGCAATCGCATTTACAAAGGCAGATAAATAATTCTGGAGGGGAGTATATGATTATGCTCCCCTTATTCGGTTAAAAGGAGGTCAGAATATGGCAAAGAAGATTGCTGTAATAACGGTTATTGTTCTTCTCGTTGCCGCTATTGCCGCCGCAGGCATATATCTTGCTCTTTCAGGTGCGGATAAGGACAGTGACAAAGAAAAGGATAATAAGGAAACAACTGCTCAGGCTTCAGGCAATAACCCGACGGTTCCCGGCCAGGAAAACGAGGGTAACGGCTCAGACAATAATACTCAGGCAAATACTCTTGCCTCTCAGCTTCTCGGCAAATGGCGTGACGGGGCAAATATGAGCGGCTATGAGTTTATGGAGGGCGGCAAGGTAATTCTTACCTACATAAATCTTGATATTCCGGGTCTCGAAAGCATAAACGGCGCAGTAGAGGGAGCCTATACACTTGAGGGTGACAAGCTTACAATAAGCACCTCAATTTACACCGGAACAATCACAGACAGCTATACCGCATCAATATCGGGCAACGTGCTCACACTTGTAAGCACTGATGACGGAGACGTTTCAACCTATATGCGTTCAGAGGATACCGACGTAAACACAGGTGCAGACGTTACAGCGCCGTCACAGCCCACGGTAGAGCCTGAGGAGCCCGACGGTACGGACCTTGCAGGCTCATGGGTAAGCAGCGACGGTAATATAAAATACGCCTTCAACACTGACGGTACCGTAGTTTTCACACGAAACGGCAACGAGTTTAGCGGTGTATATATTATCAACAAGGATGATGTCAGCATACAGTTCACTTCGGGTACTGATAAAGTAACCGAGGAATTCGAATACAGCATTTCCGATAATCTGCTTTTACTCAAGGGCGATAACGGCAGGTTTGAGCTTTCGAGAAGCGGCACCGCACCCTCAGTAGGTACAAGTGACGAACTTCTCGGCAAGTGGAGTGACGGCGCAGGTATGAGCGGCTACGAATTCAAGGATGCAGGCATTGTGGATATCACCTACGTGAATATCACTATCCCTGTTGTCAATATCCCCATAAACGGCACATACACGGGAAGCTATGTAATAGACGGAGACTCTATTACAATCAACGCATCGATATACGGAGCAACAATCAGTGATACATATACCTACAGTGTCAACGGTAACGTGCTCACCCTTACTGCAAAAGACGGTAATGTATCAACCTATATGAAAAAGTGAGGCGGCATAATGACACAGCAGGAAAAGGTATACGAGGCACTTGACAGCCTCGGAATAGAATATAAGGTTATCCGCCACGAGGCGGTAACCACCATTGAGGATATGGATGCAATGGGAATCTTTACCGACGGAGAGGTCTGCAAGAATCTCTTTCTTCGCAACGCCAACGGCAAGACGCACTACGTTGTATCTATGCTCAAGGATAAGCACCCCGATATTCAGCAGGATATAAGAGGTCAGCTCGGCTGCTCAAGGCTTTCCTTCGGTTCGGATGAGAGACTTCTCAAGCATCTGGGCCTTACTCCCGGCGCGGTATCTCCCTTCGGTATCATCAACGATGATGATGCAGATGTCAATGTCGTACTCGACAGTGACCTTAAAAAGGTAGAGGGCTACATCGGATTTCATCCCAATGATAACACCGCATTTCTCTGGCTTAAGTTTGAGGACCTCATAAAATTCATCAAGTCAAGAGGCAACGATATTTATTATATCAATGTATAAACAATAAAAAACGGATGTAAAAAGGAGATAAGAAAATGTTTTGTAATAATTGCGGCAAAGAGCTTGCAGAAGGTTTAGGCTTCTGCCCCTACTGCGGCACTAAAAACGAATTTTCCGAATCTGCTCAGCCCATTCATCAGGAGGCACAACCCATTCAGCAGGAAATGCCTCAGCCTGTTGCACCTGCACCTCAGCCGGTGGCAGAGCAGCCCGCATATCAGCAGCAGGTATATCAGCAGTTCGTTCAGCCGGTAGCTGCTGCCCCGAAAAAGAAAAAGTCAAAGCTACCCTTTATCATAGTGGCAATTATTCTTGTTGCGGTCATTGTTGTAGCGGGTGTTATTTTCCTGCCCGACCTTCTTAAAAAGGAGGAAGCGGCACCTGCAGAGGCTAAGCTTGAAACAGTGTGGCTTGTCAGCTCGATTGAAGAGGAC
>JAZULG010000009.1:0-10099 GCA_045603005.1 Acutalibacteraceae bacterium | reverse complement strand
CTTGAGGATATCCTCAACGGTGATTTTTTCCGCAGGCCGTGTAAGATGATAGCCGCCCTTTGCACCGCGTACCGATTCAACAAGCTCGGCTTTTGTAAGCTTGCCGATAATCTGCTCGAGGTACTTTTCTGAGAGGTGCTCTCTTTCGGCGATATCCTTAAGGGAAACACAGCAATCCTTACCGTTTACTGCAAGGTCTGTCATGATACGCAGACCGTAGCGTCCCTTTGTGGAAATTTTCATCTTAGTCACTCCTTTTTTGTCATAATTCCTACTTTAACGCTAGTATATCATACTTTTTAATTCATAGCAAGTAGGTATGGATTGATTTTATAACAAATATTATGTGCTGTGGGAGAAAAATTTATGCAATATTACGGTATAATGCGCATTGCGAATTGTCCTTTGCTCGCCGCAAGGGCATTCTTTTCTTGAAAACCCCTCAGTCAGGACTTCGTCCTGACAGCTTTTCCTCCGGAAACGGGAACCCTTTTGTCTGCTTCGCAGACATTTTTCGCTCCGCGAACGGGCACACCCTCGTCACTTCGTGACACTCCCTCTAACAGAGGGAATTACCTAACAGGGGAATTACCTTTCAAGGGAGCCGATAATCAAAAGAACTTTTCTGCTTGTTTATTCGGCGGGCAGAACTTCCCCTTCTCCACCCACGCCCGACGCAATTTTGCATTTTGCACTTTGCATTCTGCATTTTTCCCCTCTCTCTTGCCAATACCAACCCTGAGGTGATTTTATGTGTACAGCAATAAGCCTTGATAAGGGTACCTGTTTTTTCGGGAGAAATCTTGACCTTGAATACTCATACGGTGAAGGTGTGACGGTTACGCCAAAAGGGTATATGCTGAAATTCAGGCACGAAAAGGAAATAAGAAACCGCTATGCTATGGTGGGAATGGCAATAATCGGAGAGGATTTTCCTCTTTATTTTGAGGCGACAAACGAAAAAGGTCTCAGTGTGGCGGCACTCAGCTTCACCGAGGCGGTGTATCGGGAAATTAAAGAGGGATACCGCAATGTTGCATCCTTTGAGGTCATACCGTGGCTTTTGTGTCAGTGTGAAACTGTGGAGCAGTGCCGTAATCTGCTTTCGGATATCAACGTGACAAATGCCGCCTTCAGTGAGGAATATCCGCCGTCGCCTCTTCACTGGCTGATAAGCGACAAAGCCTCTTCGATTGTGCTAGAGTGTGACGGTGCAGGTCTTCACATATATGAAAACAGAGCGGATATTCTGACAAACAGACCTCTTTTCCCTTTTCAGCTTTACAACCTGAGCAGTTATATGCACCTTTCGGAAAATCAGCCGCAGAATTTTCTGTCAGATACCGTACCGCTGACGCCCTACAGCAAGGGTGCGGGTGCAACGGGGCTTCCCGGGGATATGACCTCGGCATCGAGATTTGTCCGTGGATTTTTCGTCAAGGAGAAGCTGAGCGCCGAGAAGGAGTACGAAAAAAGAGTGATGCAGTTTTTCCATCTTCTTGACTCGGTATCGATGCCCAGGGGTACGGTGAAAACCGATGAAGGCGAGGAATATACGGTGTATTCCTGCTGCTGTGATACGGAAAAAGGGATATACTACTTCCGCAGCTATTATGACAGCAGGATAAAATCGGTGTCACTGCACCGCGTGAATAGCGATGCGGACCGTCTTTTTTTCTATCCTGCAGGCAGTACTCCCTCAATAACAGAGCTTAACTGAAAGGTCCGTGCATTTGCGGACCTTTTGCTTTTTTATGCAGTATTTTCAGGTTGACAAACGCACTTTATACTGATAAAATAAACTCGGTATATTTTTATTTTTCAAAAGGCGTGAACAGGCGATGCAAACAGTTTTACTTACAGCTCTCGGAGTAGGCGGCTCAACGGTTTTCGGTGCCCTTCTCGGGTTCGGCTTTAAAAGAATATCACATAAATTTGCAGATATAATACTCTCCTTTGCGGCAGGGGTTATGCTTTCGGCGGCGGTGCTCGGACTTATTGTCCCTTCGATAGATTACGGAGGGAAGTACGGCATTGTAATTACCGTTATCGGCATATTTGCCGGTGCCTTCTGTCTGAATATTATTGATAAGATAGTGCCTCATATGCACGCTCTTGCAGGCTCACCCGAAAACGAGGAGGACAGGAAGAGACTGAGTAAGGTTCTGCTCTTCGTTATGGCGATAGCAATCCACAATCTGCCCGAGGGTATTGCCGCAGGTGTCAGCTTCGGCTCGGATAATACGGATCACGCCCTTGTTATAGCAGGCGGAATCGCTCTGCAGAATATCCCTGAGGGTATGGTGATAATCGGACCTATGCTTGCCTCGGGCGTAAGCAAAAGCAGAACACTGCTTATAGCCTCCGCTACAGGTCTTATAGAGGTGGCGGGTACTCTCATAGGCTACTTTGCGGTAAGCCTTTCGAGTGTGATTCTTCCCTTTGCCCTTGCCTTTGCGGGAGGTACAATGCTTTACGTTGTAAGTGCGGATATGATACCGGAAACACATTCACACGGGGCAGAAAAAGGTGCAACCTATGCACTGCTTGCAGGCTTCTGTCTGATGCTCGTTTCCGATTATTTGTTCGGATAAAAAATTCTGAAAGGATGAAAATATTATGAAAAAAATTATTGCTCTTATGCTGGCTGTTGTGCTTTGCTTCACACTCTGCGCCTGCTCCTCAAAGGAGAATAAAGAAGAAGCAGAGAAGGAAGAAACAACTCTTACCGACGCAGGCTCACAGCAGACAACCGCCGAAGTAACACCTGAGACCACTCAGGCAGCAGAGAATGAAACAACTGCTCCTTCAGAGCCTGACCTTCCTCCTGCAGAGGCTGACGGTGTGACACCCGTGCTTTATAAGGTCAGTGATGCTGACGGTGATGTTGTATGGGTCTTCGGCTCAATTCACGTGGGTAAGGAGGAGCTTTACCCTCTGCCCGACTATGTTATGAATGCTTATAACTCAAGTGAAGCTCTTGCAGTTGAAGCTAATGTGCTCGGCATTGAGGAAAATGCCGCAGAACTTATGAATGCAATGAAGCCCCTTATTTACACTGACGGCACAACCATAAAGGACCACGTTTCAGAGGAAACCTATAATGCGGCAGTTGCCGTTCTCACTGAGCTCGGAATGTATAATGCGATGTTTGACTATTACTGCCCTGCAATGTGGTCGTCTCTTATTGAATCGGCTGTAATTCTTGAGATGGATGTTGATGCAACTCTCGGCGTTGATATGCATCTGCTTTCGCTTGCAGAGCAGGAAGGCAAGGAAATTCTCGAAATAGAGTCCGTTGCCTTCCAATACAGTATGCTCGCAGGTTTTTCTGAGGAGCTTCAGGAGATAATGCTCGCATCCTCCGCAGCAGCCGCTGCTGACACTGAGGCATACGCTGCAGACCTTAATAAGCTTATAGAATTATGGTCAGAGGGTGACGAAAATGCAATCGCTCAGTATCTTACCGCCTCGGAAGCAGAGGAAGCTATGTCTCAGGAACTTTACGATGAATATAACAATGCAATGATAATTGACAGAAACAAGAGTATGACCGATTATGCAGTGGATGCTCTTGAAGCAGGCGATGAGATTTTTATCTGTGTGGGTGCTGCTCACGTTGTAGGTGAGGATGCAATTGCCGATAATCTGCGTGAGCTTGGCTATACCGTTGAGCTGGTGAGATAAATATGAAATATATTATTGATTACGCTCTTTGCTGTAACAAGGGTAAGCTGAGGAGTAAAAATCAGGATAATTTTCTTTGCCTCGGAGAGCATCTCCCTGTGGAAAATGAAGGCCTTGACGGAATAAGGTCGGGAAAGCTTACTTCTAAGAAGCATCCCGTGCTTGCGGTTTTTGACGGTATGGGCGGAGAGCAGATCGGCGAATATGCCGCATACATTGCCGCCTCATCGCTTGAGAAAAAGCTCAGTGAAAATGATACTGACAGTAAAGCTAAGCTCGGGGAGTACTGCCTTAGCATCAACCGTGATATATGCTCATTTGCGGCAGAAAACGGTGTAAGAAGCATGGGTACGACGGGCTGCTTTATAAACTTTGCCGATGAAGAAATAAACATCTGCAACATCGGCGACAGCAGGATATACCGTTTTGACGGCAATGTTATGCTTCAGCTTTCCGTTGACCATTCAATAAAAATACCGTCGGGAAAGGCTCCTCTTACACAGTTTCTCGGCGTGCCCGAGTCGGAATTCATAATTCAGCCCCACATTGCTTCAGCGGAGTATTCAAAGGGAGATATTTACCTTATCTGCTCCGACGGACTTACGGATATGGTTGAAGTGCAGACTATACAGAGTGTGCTTGCCTCGGGCGAGGATATGGAAAAAATCTGCAGCGCTCTGCTTTCCCTTGCTCTTGAAGCGGGAGGCAGGGACAATATTACGGTTCTGCTTTGCAGGGTAAGAAAAAAATCACTTTTTTGAGTCGGAAGGTCAGATAAATGAGTGTTGAAAAATTAGCCGCAATATGGCCCGAATGGAAGGTTGTCGAGCAGCTCGGCGAGGGCTCCTTCGGTAAGGTATACAAGGTGGTGCGTCAGGAGCTTTCCGTGACGACCTATGCCGCCGTAAAGGTTATATCCGTTCCTCAGAGCGAATCGGAGATAGCTTCTCTTAAAAGCGAGGGTATGGATGATGCCGCCGCAAAGGCGTACCTTCAGGGCGTGGTAAATGATTTTATAAACGAAATAAAGCTTATGGAGTCTCTCAAGGGTACGACAAACATTGTTTCCGTTGAGGATTTCAGGGTGGTTGAGCATAAAAACTCAATAGGATGGGATATTTTCATACGTATGGAGCTTCTGACTCCCTTTAACGAATATATCGGTGACCGCAGAATGACCGAGCAGGAGGTTGTAAGGCTCGGTGTGGATATGTGCACTGCTCTCGAGCTTTGCTCAAGGCGCAAGATAATTCACAGAGATATCAAGCCTGAAAACATATTTGTTTCCTCCTTCGGTGACTTCAAGATAGGTGACTTCGGCATTGCGAGGGAGCTTGAAAAAACAAGCGGAGCTATGTCCTCCAAGGGTACCTATAACTATATCGCACCCGAGGTGGTTACAGGTAAGCCCTACGACAGCTCGGTGGATATCTATTCCCTCGGACTTGTGCTTTACAAGCTGATGAATAATAACCGTCTCCCCTTCATTGATCCCTATTCACCCCAGATACTTTATCAGCAGAGAAAGGACGCGGTTGACCGCCGTCTCAACGGTGCGCCGATACCGCCGCCGGTAAATGCAAGTGAGGCGCTCGCATCGGTAATTCTTGCCGCCTGCTCCTATAAGCCGGAGGATCGCTTCGGTACTCCCACTGCAATGAAGAAGGCTCTGCTTTCACTTGATACTATTTCTAAAACTACTCTTATCCGTAAGCAGGCACAGAGCGGTACCGTTACCGCCCCAAAGCCTTCCGTAGCGGAAAAAGTGCCTGAAAGCAGAGCTGCTGTGACTTTACCCGAAAGGAAGAAGGCTAAGGGCGGAAAGCTGGGATTTATAATTATCCTTATTGCAGTTATCGCAGCCTTAGCCGTAGCGGGCTTTGCCGGATATACATATTATTACCCTGCCACTAAGGCGGTGGAGTGCATAGAAAAAGGTGACTATGAGGGCGCTGAGAAATACCTTGTAAAGGTGTCGGCGGATAACTCCATTCTTCTCAAGGGACTCAACAGCCGCCTTGATACAATCGAAAAGGAATTCATAGCCGGAAGTATGTCCTATGCTGAGGCAGTAAAGGAGCTCGACAGCATTTCTTCTTTCAACATCTCTTCACTTACAGACAGAATAAAGAAGCTGAGAGAGGATATGAGCGCTCTCAACGACAGCCGCCTTATAGAGGCGATTGTTACCGCCGTAAGTAAGGGCAACTACAGTGAGGCACTTGAGCTTTACGAGGGCATACAGAAGGATAACGGTGTGCTCGGAAATGAGCTTAAGACTTATCTTGATAAAATATACGAGGATTCCCGTAACGGTACTATTTCCTTTGCCGATGCCTATGCGGCTCTTGAAACCATAGAGGAAATGGATATTCAGGGACTCGACGGAAAAATCGGAATAATCAGAAATGACCTTGACCTGCTTTCTCAGTCCCACGAGGTTTTTGAAACCGCTAAGGAATTCGAGGAGAGAGGAAGCTACGACAAGGCGATAGAATATTACAGACTTGTCAGTGAGCAGGACCCTGATTATGAGAGTGCGATGGAGCGTCTCGAGGGTGTCTGTGAGAAGTACCGTCAGGAGCTTTTCGCCGAGGCGGAGTCCTTCGGTGAGACTGCCGACGGATATATAAATGCAATGGAGACTCTCGATGAGGGCTTTATCCTTCTTCCTGAAGATGAGGCAATACTTCAGGAAAGAGAAAAATACGAAGCAGGCTTTGAAAGTCTGAAGCTCAGTGAAGCGACGCTTATGCTCGAAGAGGGAAGGTACGATGAAGCCGAGGCTGAAATAGAATACGCTCTCGGAATTATTCCCGACAGTGAGGCTCTCAGTCAGCTTCTTGAAAGCGTAGATTCCTACAGACCCGTACCCTTCAGTGCACTCAACGTGGTTGACTCGGTGAATTACTCCTACAAGGAAGGGGAGTTTACCGATGCCTACGGCAATATTCACGAGGACGGAGCTTATGTTTTTGATGCAAGCTATTCCGACGCCTGTGCAGTGTATAATCTCGGCGGAGAATATAGCTTCGCGAAGTTCAGCCTCATAGCAACTCCCGATACCTCCTCCGACAGCAGCTTCACCGTAAGAATATTCCTTGACGATGAGCTTGTTGAGGAGATAACCGACTTCAGAAAGACAAGCAGTAAGCAGATTATAAGCTTTGACGCCACAGATGCAGAAAAGCTTGAAATCCGTGTAGATAACTGTGAAACAGGCTACAGCCGCATAGCTGTAGTGGAGACACAGACAGAAAAAAACAGAGGAGAGAGATAAGATGATTGATCTTGACAAAACCGTGAGCTTTCAGGGCGGCACAGGTGCCAATGACGGCGCAAGGATAACCTTGTTTGACGGTGCCTTCGGCCCCGTGACCTATGATCTGAATTCCTTTAAGAAGGGTATTATAACCTTCGGCCGTGAGGCAGGCAACGATATAGTGCTCAGGTCACGCTTCGTTTCAAAAAAGCACGGACAGTTCAGACTCGTGAACGGAATGTGCATAATCGAGGATTTAGGCAGCACCAACGGACTTTATATAAACGGTGTACCCGTAAAGAGCTACGGTCTGAGAGACAATACCGCCATAAGAATAGACGACAGAACGGGCGCAACGGTTGAAGGCGTGCTTATTGTATTCTCGTCCACAAGCAATACGGAAAACTGGAGCAGTATAAATCTTCAGGGCAGAGCAGGCGTGGTAATCGGCAGAAATGAGGGCTGTGATATCCACCTGAACCACGTCAGCGTATCAAAGGTACACGCGCAGATACTTTTCGAAAACGGACAGTACGTTATCGTTGACAATAACAGCACCAACGGTGTATGGGTAAACGGAAGGCGTATAAACGGCAAGTGTCCCCTTCGTGAGAAGGATCTGATAATGATAACCAACTCAAAGCTGATATACACTGCGGCACGTATCAATTACTGTACCTTCAACAACGGTATCAGTGTCAACGCTTCGCATATCGTAAAGACAGTTGACAAGGGCAGAAAGGTTATCTGTGAGGATGTAAGCCTTAAGATCGAGCCTTGTGAGCTTGTTGCTATCATCGGCGGCTCAGGTGCAGGTAAATCCACAATTATGAACTGCATAAGCGGTTACAATAAGCCTACCTCCGGTGAGGTAACCGTAAACGGAGTAGAGCTTTACGGTAACTTTGATGCACTGAAAAACATCATAGGCTATGTTCCGCAGAAGGATATCGTTTACGAAAACCTTACGGTTTACGATATGCTCGATTACACCGCAAAGCTGCGACTTCCCAAGGATACAAGTGCGGCAGAGCGTAACGAGATAATTATGAAGGTTATAGATACCGTTGAGCTTACACAGAGAAAGGATACACTTATCAAAAAGCTCAGCGGCGGTCAGAAAAAGAGAGCGAGTATAGCTGTTGAGCTTATATCCGACCCCAACCTTTTCTTCCTTGATGAGCCTGCCTCAGGTCTTGACCCGGGAACGGAAAGAAATCTTATGCGTACCCTCAAGAGTATGACCGTAAAGGGTAAGACGGTAATTTTCGTCACCCACAGCACTCTCAATCTTCATATGTGCGATAAGATTGTATTTATGGGTACCGGCGGTAAGCTCTGCTTCTGCGGAAGCTACAAGGAGGCTCAGGAATTTTTCGGTGTTACCGATATGGTTGACGTTTACAACCTTATTTCCGAGCATCCCGACTACTGGCAGAAAAAGTATGCAGGTACCGTGAAGACTGACAGTAAGCCTCAGCAGAAGGTAAATCAGAGCTCACAGGCTGCGAAGCCTCCTCTCGGACATCAGATAAAGGTTCTCGCATCAAGACACCTTCACATTCTCAGAAACGATAGGGTACGTCTTATGCTTCTGCTGCTTCAGGCTCCGATACTCGGACTTCTCATATCCTTCGTTGCCGACGGAAAGCAGTTTGAGCAGCTTGAGATGACCAAGAGTCTGCTCTTTGCCCTTTCCTGCTCAGCCTTCTGGGTCGGTACTCTTAACTCGATTCAGGAAATTTGTAAGGAAAGAGTTATTCTCAGGCGTGAATATATGACAGGACTCAGGCTTGATTCCTACATTCTCTCGAAGCTTCTTGTTATGGGTATTGTTTGTATGGTGCAGGCAACACTGCTTACCCTTGTGTTTGTTCTTACTGTGGGCACACCCAACGAAGGTATAATGCTTCCTGCAGTGCTTGAGTTTTTCCTTGTGATTTTCTTTACTGCCTTTGCGGCGACGGCCATGGGTCTGTTTGTTTCCTCTCTTTTCAAAAATGCAGACAGAGCTATGACGGTAGCACCACTCCTTCTTATGCCTCAGCTTCTTTTCTTAGGTTTTTTTTTTAAGCTCAGCGGAGCAACAGAGGCAGTTTCCTGGATAGTTGCCTGCCGCTTCTCAATGGAGGGCCTCGGTACAACCGCAAACCTCAACGGCCTCGAATCCAAGATGGAGCAGCTCTTCAGGGATGAGGGTATGTATGAGGCGATTATATCAAGAGACAAGCACTTCTTTGACCACGCAGAGGACTTCTTCGAATATGAAATCGGACACTTCCTTTTTGCAGTGCTTATGCTTATAGTCTTCGTTGTGGTTTTCTCAGCTCTTGCAGGCCTTGTTCTCAGAAACATCAAAAACGACAGAAGCTGATTATACAAAAATAAAACGGTCGGGATATCCCGACCGTTATTTTTGTTTGCTTGCCTTTATCGGCAGATTGAATTAAAGATGCTGCTGAACGTTTTCCTCGTAATGACCTGTTGACTGGAAGCCTGTCTGAGTGTTGAGTCTTTCTGCACTCCAAGCCTCGGCAATCTGCTCATAGGAGCCGTTGAAGATGTCTGCTCTCCAGAAGCCGTCCTTTGCGCCGTACATACACCAGTCAGAGCTCCACATACCGTGGCCTGTTGCCTTATAGGTCCAGAGCATCCAGCTGTAATTGAGCTTATTCATTGTTGAGAAGCAGTTGTTCCATGTGGTAGCCTTATGGGGATAGAATTCACCTACCATAAGAGGTACGTTAGGATGAAGTGCCATTGTAAGAAGAAGGAAGAAGTTGAAGATGAAGTCTGAATTGTTGTAGAAATGCACCTGATAAACAATGTTTGTCCAGCCCTTGAGATATGTGGGAGGAAGCGCAAAGCCTGTCCAGATAGCTTCCATTGTGATAACGTGGTCTGTGTCAACTGCTCTTACTGTATTGTAAAGGCGGGTATAGATAGCCTCATTCTTTATTCTTCTTGTGAGCTCGCCGCATGAGACGTCACACATTGGCTCGTTGAGAAGATCATACATTGCAACAGCAGGGTTACCGTTGAATCTCTCTGCTATAGCTGTCCAGAGCTCGCAGGTAAGTCTGCGGTATTCTTCGCCCTGCTCACTGTTTTCCATAAGCTGTGCGCCACCGAAGCCACGACCGCTGTGAG
>JAZULG010000008.1:0-4062 GCA_045603005.1 Acutalibacteraceae bacterium | reverse complement strand
ATAACCGCATTCTCATCACCGAAAACGGTAGCTCCGAGAGCCTTGCAAAGCTCCGTTTTACCCACACCCGTAGGACCGAGGAAAATGAAGGAGCCCATAGGTCTTTTCGGGTCACGAAGTCCGCTTCTTGAGCGGCGTATTGCCTTTGCAACGGCACTCACCGCCTTATCCTGACCGACTATCCTTTCGTGAAGGATTTTTTCCATATCAAGAAGCCTCTGTCCCTCCTCACGGGAGATTTCCGCAAGAGGTATACCCGTCCAACCTGATATTATCTCTTCAACCTCGGCGGCGGTAACCTCCTCATTGACCGAAGAGGATGCCTCCTTCCAGTCGGAGCGGGAAACGGCAATACGGCTCATAAGCTCCTTTTCCTTATCACGAAGCTGTGCGGCGCCCTCAAAATCCTGAGCATTCACTGCCGCTGCCTTTTCGGCGGTAACCTCCTTGAGCTGCTGCTCAAGCTCTCTGATTTCCGGCGGTACCGTATAGGAGCGAAGGCGTACCTTTGAAGCAGCCTCATCGATAAGGTCTATTGCCTTGTCGGGAAGAAAACGGTCGCTGATATACCTTGAGGAAAGCATAACGGCACTTTTTATCGCTTCATCGGTGATTTTAACCTTGTGATGCGCCTCATATCTGTCACGAAGACCGAAAAGAATCTGTGTAGCTTCCTCAATCGTAGGCTCACCGACCTTGACAGGCTGGAAGCGTCTTTCAAGAGCAGAATCCTTTTCGATATATTTGCGGTATTCCTCAAGTGTGGTGGCACCGATAAGCTGAAGCTCCCCCCTTGCGAGTGAAGGCTTGAGTATATTCGCCGCATCTACTGCGCCCTCCGCCGAGCCCGTACCGATAAGATTGTGTACCTCATCGATAAAAAGGATGATATCCTTATTGCGGACAACCTCCTCGATGCACGCCTTGATTCTTTCCTCAAAGTCACCTCTGTACTTTGTGCCTGCAACCATACCCGTAAGATCAAGGCGTATTACCCTTTTGCCTCTGAGAAGCTCGGGCACCTCATTCTGTGCAATCTTTACGGCAAGGCCCTCAGCTATGGCGGTTTTACCTACTCCCGGCTCGCCTATAAGGCAGGGATTGTTTTTGCTTCTTCTCAGAAGTATCTGTATAACTCTGTCTATTTCGTTTTGCCTTCCGATTACCGGGTCAATTTCCCCCGACATAGCCTTTGCCGTAAGATCGTGTCCGTATTTATCAAGATTAACGGTGCTGCTCTTCTGGTTTTTTCCCTTCTTTGAAAGAGGCTGATGGGAGGTACCTCCCTTTGCTCCCGAGCTCAGCTCATCGTAGAGTACCGCAGGAGAAACACCCATACTGTTTATAAGAGCAGCGCCGCAGCAATCCTCTTCCTGAAGCATAGCCTTGAGAATATGCTCTGTACCCACATAACCGGAGTTTTCGTTCCTTGCCACGGAAAGAGACACTTCAATTATGTGCTTTGCCCTCGGAGTAAAGTCCTCCGGAGTGAGGACGGTTGGTATTCCCATACCTATGGTATGCTTTATAGCCTTCTCCACAGAGTGAAAGCTGACACCCTTTGAAAGCAACAAAGACGTTGCCACGCCGTTATCCTCGCGAACAAGCCCTGCAAGAATATGCTCACTGCCTATATATGTGTGGCCCAGATTCTCGGCTATTTCCACCGCTGAATTCAGGGCTCTGTTTGCCTTTTCGGTAAAGCCTGTGAATTTATACATATTATGTTACCTCTCTTTTTATTATATTTTATCCATACCTTGAAAATTACTTTTTCTTCAGGCTCAGGATTATTACGGTAAGCCGTCGGTTGCCGTGAGCGTCAACCTCTACGGGCTTACCTTAATTTAAAAAGCGGACACCTTACGATGCCCGCTTTCCTTTTATCCCAACAGCTCTCTGACCTTCTGTGCTCTGAGTATGTCTCGCTGATTTTCCGTAAGCTTTTCACCCTGAGATACGTTAAGTGTGGCAGGCTGAAGCTCTATTACCGCACCTATAAGCTTATCCGAAGGTACATCAATAATACCCTCGCAGGCTCCTACGCTTACATATGAAACAAGATTCGTCAGTTCCCTTGAGCTGAGCTTATAAGCCGAGCGCAATACACCCCACGAACGGTATATTTTGTCTATGAAATCCTCATCCTTTACAAGAAGGGCGCGGGCCTGCTTTTCCTGAGCTACTATCTGCATAGCTATGGATGAAAGATTCTTAAGAGCCGCCTCCTCGCTGATGCCGAGAGTTACCTGATTGCTGAGCTGATAAATATTACCTGCACCTTCATTGTCGTCAGAGAAGGAGCCTCTGAGGGTAAGTCCGAGCTTGGCAACGGTGGTGGAAAGACGGCGCATCGCTCCCTTTCCCGTAAGAGCAGGAAGATGAAGCATTACAGATGCACGCATACCCGTACCGAGATTGGTAGGACACTGTGTAAGATAGCCGAGGTTTTCCTTAAAGGCGTAGTTTACCTGCTTTTCGATAACGCTGTCTATTTTATCTGCCTTTTCCCACGCCTCATTAAGAGCAAGACCGGGAAGGATTACCTGAATTCTGATATGGTCCTCCTCACAGAGCATTATGCTTATTTCCTCGTTTTCCGAGAGTACGAGCGCTCTGCCCTGAGTTTCATAGGCAAAGCCGGGGCTGATAAGGTGCTTTTCTGCAAGGGACACCGCCTCATAAGGCTCAAGAGAGGACATCTCTCTGTAAATAAGCTTATCCTCGGTATAGTCCTCGAGAGCATCCTTTATTATTTTACACACCTTTTCACGTTCTTTTGTGTCGAGTCTTGCAGGGAAGGGATAATCCTCTGAGTTTCTTGCAAGGCGTACTCTTGTGCTGAGCACTATGCCGCTTTCGTTACCTGTAGTGTTGTACCATGCCATTTCAGTTTTCTCCCTTCATTTTCTTGATTTCGTCTCTGATTATTGCCGCTCTTTCAAAATTCTGCTCGGCTACTGCCTTTTCCATTTCTTTATTGAGGTCTGCGATTTTTTCCTCTGTCGTTTTTTCCTTTACCTCAGGCTTTTTTGCATTTCTCACAGGTACCTTGCCTGCGTGACCTGCCTTGCCGTGTATCCTCTGCACCGAGGGAAGCAGCTTACGGTAAAACTTCTCGTAGCAATCGGCACAGCCTACACTGCCGCTTTTTATTATATCGTCAAAGCAGCAGCCGCACTTTTCACATCGGTCAAGTCTGCTTTCACCAAGAGCAAATGCACTGTCTCCGAAAAAGCCCGAAAAGATATCGGGAAGGTTCAGAGAAAAATCGTCAAAGAAATTTCCGACGCCGAGACTGCTTGCACAGCTCTGGCAGAGATGGCTTTCTGTTGCCTCTCCGTTTATCACTCTTTTTATGTGTGTTGTTGCTTCTTTTTTCTTACAGTTCTGACATAACATAGTATTACCTCCGATAAATCCGGAACTCAGAATTCGTAATATGGAAGCAAAGCTCCTTATCCGTGATTCTTAATCCGAAAGTTGTTTTTATATAATCTTTATTCTCTTGCTAAGGTCAAAAGCATCTTTTTGAAAATTGTTGCTCTTACAATATCCTCGAAGGGTGAGGGCAGAATTCTGAAATTGCTCTCACTTGTTGCGGCAAGTATAAGCGCCGCCTGAGCCTCGTCAATTATTCCGTGGTGAAGAAGGTTTGCAAGATGGCTTCTTACCCCGTTTTCGCTCATTTCATCACCTACGGAGCTTATGACCTTCATTATAAGAGTATCCTTATCACAGCTTATTCTTACAATTCTTATGCAGCCTCCGCCGCCACGCCGGCTCTCAACAAGGAATCCCCTTTCGGGTGTAAATCTTGAGGAAAGCACGTAGTTTATCTGGCTTGGTACACAGCCGAGATTCTGTGCGAGTATGTTGCGCTGAATTTCAATCTCTGAGCTTTCTCCGAGCATATCCGTAATCATCTGCGCTATTGCATTGGATAAATTCATAGGTCACTTCCTCTCTTTTTGACTTTGACTTTCTTTGACCTTGATTTAATTATAGCCTATATCCTCACTTTTTCAAAGGTCAAAAAAGGTCAAATTTGTGTTTTTAACC
>JAZULG010000007.1:0-3486 GCA_045603005.1 Acutalibacteraceae bacterium | reverse complement strand
GCTGGTACGACGGTCAGGATGCGGTTATCGTTTCCTGCCTTGCGAACGGTATGCTTATGAAGGATGATGTCAGCGAAGCTGTATATATGTCAGCCGACTGCAACCACGACGGTGTTATAGATCAGCTTGATGTTGATCTTCTCAATCAGGCAGGTGCACTTCTTGCGAACGTTGACCAGACAAAGCCTGCAGAGGTTCTTCTCGAAACATCAGCAGAATATGTTGAGTATCTCGACCTCATCGACCAGTCTCCTGAAATTGAGATTGAAGATGAAACAGATACTCCCGAAGCAGACACAGAGGATTCAACACAGCAGGATGCAAGGGTTGATGTTTTTGAAATGATACTGAACTTTATCAGATTTATCATCGAAATGCTCCTTTCCTACATCCCTATGCCAATTAAATAAGCATATTTAAACAAAAGCCATACAAGTTGACTTTGAAATCAGCTTGTATGGCTTTTTACCGCCAATATTTTATTGTACCCGGAAATCAATTTAAAAGAATGGTATTTGTATTTATTACTGCTGTGATTACCGTTCGCGCTTACGTCTTTTTCAGCCTGCTGTAAGAACCCTTTTTAAGCTACTGTTTGCAAAAGGTATCAAAGCCGTCAGTCAGAGAAATCAACAGTAAATCTCTACTTTTTGTATTGATATTTTAATTGTCTGAAATACTGATTAATGGTGGATATATCGGAAAAAATTCGTATTTTACTTGAAAAATGATATCGGAGTGATATAATGAAAAATCATAGCAACATAAGAAGGTGAACTTATGATTTCTGATCTTATCGGAGCGGCTGTTTCTGCGGCGGTTGGGGTAGGAGTGGCATTTGTTAACTACCTGCTGTCAAAAACCGTTCTGATAAAAAATCCCCAAAAGTATTCGGCTGTGACGGTTTTAAGGCAGTTGATACAGATAGGATTTCTTGTTGTTGTATATTTTACAGGTCAAAAAACCGAATACGATCCGATGTATCTTCTGATCGGTGCAGCTTTGGGAATGACCTTACCGATGATTATTTTTACAAAGAAGCTTCTCAGATATAATGAGAGTCTTCAGCAATCGGAAAAGAGAAAGGAGGAAGACCCTGATGGGTGAAAAATCTAAGGTGCTTTTCAGCATTTTCGGTATTCTTGATGTTACCGGAGAGGTTGTAACGATGTGGATTATTCTTGCTGTTATTGCAATTCTTTCTCTTCTCGTAAAGAAAAACCTGAAGGAACGACCCGGTAAATTTCAGAATATCATTGAAACGGGTGTTGAGTATCTTGATAATTTCTTTTCAGATACTCTCGGAAAGAAAAAAGCCAGAAAATACTTTACGTTTTTAGCTTCGCTTTTTATTTTTATCATTTTCTCAAACTATTCGGGGCTTATTCCCGGAGTCGGTCTTACGGATTATGTCAAGGCTCCGACGGCGAGCCTGTCCGTTACATTAGGCCTTGGTATTCTTACTTTTGTATTCCTGCAGATATCCGGAATACGACACAACGTCAAGCACTATTTCAAGCGTTTTGTATCACCGATGTTTTTTATGCTTCCTCTGATGCTCCTTGATGAAATAATCAAGCCTGCATCTCTGGCATTGAGACTTTACGGTAACATTTTCGGTGAAGAAACGGTAACCGAAGAGCTTTATCACATTCTTCCGATAGGTGCACCTGTTGTAATGATGGCACTTTCAATTCTGTTTTGTGCCTTGCAGGCAATAGTATTTACAATGCTCGTATCTATCTATTTGGATGAAGTTACAGAATAATATTTTAAAGGAGTTTTTATTATGACAGATTCAGCTATTATCGCAATTTCAGCAGCAATCGCAATCGCACTCAGTACACTCGGCCCGTCTATCGGTCAGGGTATAACAGCTAAAGCAGCTATGGAAAGCATCGCACGTCAGCCCGATGCCGCAAAGGACATCCGTTCAACACTTATTATTTCCCTTGCACTTATGGAGGCTCTTACAATTTACGGCCTTCTGATTGCTTTTATGCTTGTTTCAAAAATCGCATAAATCAGTTCTGTTCAAGTTTCAATAATCGCTTGTCAGCGGTTACTCAAGGAGAAATATTATGAATATACAGATTTCTGTAGTAATCTGGACTGTTATTTGTTTTATGCTTCTTATGCTGATACTTAAGAACCTTCTTTTTACGCCTGTTCTCAGAATGCTTGACAGCAGAAAGGAAAGAATTGATGCCGCAAGGGAAAAGAAAGCGGAAATCGAAAGACTTACTGCTGAAAATCAAAAATACATTCAGGAGCAAAAAGAGCTTGACCTTGAAGCAAGAAAAAGTGCGGCCAAGGTCAGGGCACAGGAAATACAGTCCGAAGGAAAAAAGAAAATCGAAGCCGCACAAAGAGAAAGCCTTAACGAAATCAATGCATACAGAGACAGTATAAGTGATGAATGCGAAAAAATCGTTAAATCTGTTGCCCCCGAAATGGAGACTGTTACGGAGATTTTTGTTAACAACATAATTTCGCACAGGGTATGATGTTATGGAAATACAATATGTAATTATAAATTTTATAATCCTTGCAGTTATACTGTTTTTATTCGGCAGAAAAATGGTTAAGTCCATTTTTAACACACGATTTGAAAAAATCAACCGTGAACTCGACGAAGCAGAAGAAGCCGAAAAAGCCGCTATGCCCGTTTTTGATGAATATCAGCCGGAAGAAACCGATGAGAGTGACGCTGAAGAAATTGCAATAGCACAGGCAGCTGTTGACGAAAAAATTGCACAGATTGAAGAATTCCGTAATCATCTTTGCAGTGAAATTCATCGCGAGATGATTGAGGATGCCCGCGAAGAGCTTTTTTTGATAATGCGTGAAAATGTGATAAAGCTCTTTTCTTTTGAAAAATATCAGAGAGCAATAAGAGACCTTGATGCCGATGTTATAGATGCTATTCTCCCGAAGATAAAACTTACTCCCGGCGATATGGCATATTTAAAGCATCATGATGTTCTCTATGTCACTCTTACGTCGGCATATCCTCTTGATGAGACAATAGTGAAAAAGGTTGATGAAGCTACCACGGCGATGCTTGAAGCTGTCGGTGGCAAAACATCCTTATGGGTACTTGAGGACCCTGATCTTATCGGAGGACTCAAGCTGAGAATCGGTGATACCGTTTATGACGGAACTGTTGCAGAAGAGCTTTACCGTTTTTCGAAGAATCTTAACCGTGAACCTATTCTGACGACGGATACGGTAGGTCATCTTATTCAGGAATTTTCGGAAAAAGCAGAGTCTTTCCGTCCTCAGATCTATGTTTTCCAGCTCGGCAGGGTGTTGACTGTATCTGACGGTATATGCTGGATGGTCGGTCTTGCTGATATTATGTACGGTGAAGTTGTTGAATTTGAATGTGGAGAAAGAGGTATGGTTCTTGACATTCAGCAGAACCGTATAGGTTGCGTCATTTTCGGCGATTTTGCCCATATTGAAAGCGGTACACGTGTCAGA
>JAZULG010000006.1:0-12026 GCA_045603005.1 Acutalibacteraceae bacterium | reverse complement strand
CGCCGCACTCGAGCAGCCGAAAACTATGACAGGTCCGGCTATGGAAAACATCTGCGCCGCAGTACCCGTGATTTTGCCTTCAGCCTTGAATTCGAGTGCAGGGGCAACCACTGAATTTGCAAAGCCCGAAATAGGCACCATAGTACCTGCACCCGCATATTTTGCTATATTGTCGAAAACGCCCACGGCAGTGAGAATTGCGGTCAGTACTATAATTACAATCATCGCCACTGACCTTCCCTGCTTTTCATCAAGTCCGAAGAAGTCCATCCATAAATATATCCCCTCGGCAAGAGCACAGATAGAACCACCAATACAAAACGCCCAAATACAATCTGCAAGTACCGGTGAACGCGGTGCGGCTCTTTTTGCCATTCTGCCGTACTCCTCTTTTGAAATTGACATAAAAATCCTTCCTTTCTTTTTCTTAGCATTTGTGTTATAAGCTGAAATATACATTGACAAAACATCGTAAAAGCTTTAAAATGATAGTGTATGCCGAAGTTTGAGGGACGGCTCAGCAACTTCGGAAATTTCATCAATTTTTGATTTTTTATGCCGATGTACCGTCCCTGCGGCTTATAAGGAGAAAAATTTATGGCAATATTCAAACCCTTCAAAGCTTTAAGGCCCGTACCCGAATACGCCGATAAGGTAGGCGCACTCCCCTATGACGTTATGAACAGTCAGGAAGCAAAGGAAATGGTTAAAGGTAATCCCCTCTCTTTCCTTCACGTTGACAAGGCTGAAATTGACCTCCCCGAGGGTACTGATTTATACAGTGAGCAGGTTTATCTCAAGGCAAGAGAAAATCTCAATGCTCTCGAAAAAGACGGAATCTGCAAAACCGATGAGAAAAACTGCTTCTACATCTACCGTCAGATTATGAACGGCAGAAGCCAGACAGGTCTCGTAGGCTGCGCTTCAATCGACGATTATATCAACAACATCATCAAGAAGCACGAATTCACAAGAGCCGATAAAGAGGCAGACCGTATCCGCCACGTGGATTACTGCGATGCAAATACAGGTCCGATTTTCCTCACCTACAGAAAAAATGATGCCCTTGCGGACATCGTAAATTCATGGAAGGAAAATAACTCCCCCGTTTATGATTTTGTCACCGACGACGGTATTGCAAACACAGTATGGGTTATCGACTGCGACGAAACAAAGGCGAAGCTCTCTGAGCTTTTCTCAAGCATTGACTATCTCTATATCGCAGACGGTCATCACCGCTGTGCTTCAGCAGTAAGAGTGGGACAGAAGAGACGTGAGCAGTATCCCGACTTCAACGGCAGTGAGGAATTCAACTTCTTCCTTGCAGTTGCCTTCCCCGAAAACGAGCTTGAAATTATGGATTACAACCGTGTTATCAAGGATCTCAACGGTCTTTCCGAGGCGGAACTTTTCGATAATCTCAGTGAAAAATTCACACTTGAAAGTTACGATAATGAAGGTCAGTATAAGCCTGAAAGCAAACACACCTTCGGTATGTATCTCGACGGAAAATGGTATAAGCTTACCGCAAAGGAAGGTACCTTCGACGAGAATGACCCCGTTGACAGACTCGATGTTTCCATTCTGCAGAATAACTGTATCACTCCGATTTTCGGAATTTCCGACCCGAGAACAGATAAAAGAATTGACTTTGTCGGCGGTATAAGAGGTCTCTCAGAGCTTGAAAGACGCTGCAAAAACGATATGAGAATCGCCTTCTCAATGTATCCCACCTCACTTGAGGATTTAATGGCAATCGCTGATGCAGGTGAGGTTATGCCCCCCAAGTCAACCTGGTTTGAGCCGAAGCTTCTGAGCGGACTTTTCATTCACAAGCTCAGCTGAAAAGGAGAAAAGCATCATTATGACAGAAAAATTATTCGATACTGACAGTTATATAACCGAATTTGGGTGTAAAGTTGTTGAGCTTTACACCGAAGGTAAGTTTTTATGTCTCATTCTTGACCGTACCGCCTTTTTTCCCGAGGGCGGAGGCCAAACCTGCGACAAAGGATGGCTTAATTCGGTCAATGTGGAAAATGTACAAAATATCGGTGGAAAGATAGTACATTTCGTGGAAAACTCTGAGGAAAATGTTAAATTATTCTCCGTGGGCTCTGTTTTAGGTGGAAAAATCGACTTCAAGAAGCGTTTTTCCGATATGCAGCAGCATACGGGCGAGCATATTTTCTCAGGAATTGTCCACAGACTTTACGGATATAACAATGTGGGCTTCCACCTCGGCACAGAGGTTGTCACCCTTGACTTCGACGGAGAGCTTAAAGAGGATGATATCTGTAAAGTAGAAAGCCTTGTCAACAAAGCGGTGTGGGATAACCTTGAAATACGTGTTTTATTCCCCTCTGACGAGGAGCTTAAGACTATTGACTACCGCAGTAAGATAGAAATTGAAGGACAAACACGACTTGTTGAAATTCCCGGCGTTGATATGTGTGCCTGCTGCGCCCCTCATGTTAAGTTTACCGGTGAAATCGGCATTATCGAGGTCGTTAATTTTGAGCGCTACAAGGGCGGTACCCGTGTATCAATTCTTTGCGGAGAGAGAGCCCTCAGAGACATACGTCACAAGCTTAACGAAAACCGCAGAATTTCAGTCCTCACTAAAGCAAAGCAGGCAGACACCTCAGCAGCAGTTGAAAGACTTCTTGAAGAAAACGAAAAACTCAAATACGAAATCAACGGACTTAACCGCCGCTTCCTCGAGAGTGAAGCAGAGAAGATTGAGCCGACAGATAAAATCATAATTTTCGACTCAAGGCTTAAGGATAAGCTGTTAAGTGATTTCACACTGTCTCTTATGGAAAAGGCATCAGAATTCGTTGCCTGCTTCTGCGATGACGGTGATGTTATCAAGTACTGCATCGCAAGTAAGACTACCGACCTTCGTTCTCTTTGCAAGGAGCTTAACACTGCCTTCTCAGGCAGAGGCGGCGGCAGACCTGAAATTGTTCAGGGAAGTCTAACCGCGGCAACAGAGGAAAAGGTAAGGGCGTTTATTGAAACAAAATAAAATATAAAACCGTTGTAAAAGCACAGAAAGCTTCACAACGGTTTTCTTGTTATATTTTCAGCAGGCAATGTCCCCTGACTACCGGCTACTGGCTACCGGCTACTTAAAAGAGGGCTGTTTTTTACAGCCCTCTTTTATTTTATATATTGTCCGTATAGCTGCAGGCGGCAAGGGCGGCTACTGCGCCGTCGGCTATTGCCGTTGCAATCTGTCTTACTCTTTTACTTCTGCAGTCACCCGCTACAAAGATACCCTCTTCGCTTTCGGGGATACAGCTTTCATCTGCATCAACGTAGCCCCAAGCATTGAGCTTGACATTGTTTTTGAAAGGCTCATTCATAGGCTGCTGACCTATGGCTACGAAAATACCGTCGAAGCTAAGGTCTGTTTTTTCCTTGGTTTCGGTGTTTTCGATTGTGATGCCCTCGAAAACATCTCCACCGTTGATTGATGCAACGATGCTCGAAAGAATAATCTTCACGTTATCCTTATTATTAAGCTCATTCTGAAGCTTAACCTCACCCGTAAGGTACGGGAGATTCTGAATAACGGTTACACTCTTGCAGCTCTTTGAAAGAAGTACTGCCTCCTGAAGGGCTGAATTTCCGCCGCCGATAATTGCAACATCCTTGCCGTTATAGAAAGCGCCGTCGCACACTGCACAGTAGGAAACACCCTCACCTGTGAATTTATCTTCATTGGGAAGTCCAAGCCTTCTGTGAGCCGCACCCGTTGCAATAATAACGGATCTGCCCTCATAATCAGCATTTTCACCCTTTACGGTGAATACATCACCCTTCTTTTCAATAGCAACTGCGGTATCAAGCTCGATTTCCGCGCCCTGATTCATTGCCTGCTCGAGAAGCTTTTCAGCAAACTCGTTACCGCTCATCTGCAGAAAGCCGGGATAATTCTCTACTCTCGGGGAGTGGGTTATCTGACCGCCGAAGGTCTCTCTTTCAAGAACAAGTATACTCTTTTCGGCTCTGCCGGCATAGACTGCTGCTGTCAGTCCTGCCGGTCCTGCGCCGATTATAATTATATCGTACATTTATTTATCCTCTTATTTGCTGCAGAATGCCTTGATGTTTGAAAGGTTGACGATCTTTTCTGCCTGACCGCCGCTTATTACAACAAGTGTGGGAGCCTGACGGATTTCAAACTTTTCTGCAAGCTCCTTATTTTCGTCAGCGAGTACCTTTTCGAAAGCGATGCCTGCCTTTTCAAGGAAGGTTGCCGCCATCTTACAGTTAGGACAGGTTGAGGTTGCAAAAAGGATTACCTTATCCTCACAGTCACAGCTTACGTCTTCCGCCTGCTGTACCTCCTGCTTTGCTTCAAAAATTCTGTCAGCGATTTTGTTAGGATTATATTCCACTCTGTGCTCAAATTCCTGACTCTTACCGTCATTCCAGTTCTGAACGGGTCTGTAATAGCCTGTGATACGGCTGTAAACCTCAGTCTTTTCACCGCATTCGGGACAGGTATAAACCTCACCTGCAATGTAGCCGTGATTCTTACATACTGAGTATGTGGGAGAAATTGAGTAGTAGGGAAGTCGGTAGTTTTCAGCAATCTTTTTAACAAGATTTGCAGCACTCTTCCAGTCAGGAAGCTTCTCGCCGAGATAAGCGTGGAAAACAGTACCCGATGTGTAAAGAGTGTGAAGCTCGTCCTGCTTATCAAGCGCCTCAAAGATATCGTCGGTGTAGCCGACAGGAAGATGTGAGGAGTTGGTGTAGTAGGGAGTTTCGTTCTTTTTGCTGTCACTTGCAGTGATGATGTCGGGATAGTGCTTGATATCGTGCTTTGCAAGACGATAGCTTGTGCTTTCAGCAGGTGTTGCCTCAAGATTGTAAAGGTCGCCGTACTTTTCCTGATAATCGGAAAGTCTTTCTCTCATATGATTGAGAACATCCTTTGCAAACTGCTGAGCTCTGTCATCAGTAAGATTGCAACGAAGCCAGTTTGCATTGAGTGCAGCTTCATTCATACCGACAAGACCTATTGTTGAGAAATGATTTGCAAAGGTACCGAGATATCTCTTTGTATAGGGATAAAGACCGGCATCAAGAAGGTTTGTGATAACCTTTCTCTTGATTGCAAGTGAACGGGCAGAAATATCCATAAGCTTATCAAGACGTACATAGAAGTCTGCTTCGTCCTTTGCAAGGTAAGCAATTCGGGGCATATTGATGGTAACAACACCAACAGAGCCGGTGCTTTCACCGCTGCCGAAGAAGCCGCCTGACTTCTTACGAAGCTCACGAAGGTCGAGACGGAGTCTGCAGCACATTGAACGCACATCACTGGGCTCCATATCGGAATTGATGTAGTTTGAGAAGTAGGGAGTACCGTACTTGGAGGTCATTTCAAAGAGAAGCTTGTTGTTCTCGGTTTCTGACCAGTCAAAATCACGGGTGATTGAATAGGTGGGAATGGGATACTGGAAGCCTCTGCCGTTAGCGTCGCCCTCGATCATTGTTTCGATGAAGGCACGGTTAACCATATCCATTTCCTTCTTACAGTCCTTATACTTGAAGTCCATTTCCTTGCCGCCTACGATAGCGTTGAGCTCTGCAAGGTCGTTGGGAACAGTCCAGTCAAGAGTGATGTTTGAGAAGGGTGCCTGAGTACCCCAACGGGAGGGAGTATTAACGCCGTAAACAAAGGACTCTATACACTTCTTAACCTGATCGTAGTTAAGGTTGTCAGCCTTTACAAAGGGAGCAAGATAGGTGTCGAAGGATGAGAATGCCTGAGCGCCTGCCCATTCGTTCTGCATAATACCGAGGAAGTTAACCATCTGGTTGCAAAGGGTTGCAAGGTGCTTTGCCGGTGCGGGTGTAATCTTTCCCGTTACGCCGCCGAGGCCCTCCTGAATGAGCTGCTTGAGTGACCAGCCTGCGCAGTAGCCTGTAAGCATTGAAAGGTCATGAATGTGAATATCGGCGTTTCTGTGAGCGTTTGCGATTTCGTCATCGTAAACCTCCGACAGCCAGTAGTTAGCGGTGATAGCACCTGAGTTGTTGAGAATAAGTCCGCCGACAGAATATGTAACGGTGGAGTTTTCCTTAACACGCCAGTCTGCTACGTTAACGTAGTTATCAACGATTTCCTTATAGTCGAGAAGTGTGGTGTTGATTTCACGGAGCTTTTCGTGCTGACGGCGATAGAGAATATATGCCTTTGCAACGTCACTGTAGCCTGCCTGAACGAGAACGTTTTCAACACTGTCCTGAATATCCTCAACTGTTACGTGATGATCCTTGATTTTGGGCTCAAAATCTGCGGTAACCTTGAGCGCAAGGAAATCAATGAGGCTGGGATTGTAATTTCTCTGCTGTGCATCAAATGCGAGGGTTATTGCCTGTGTGATTTTTGCTAAATCAAAATCTACAACCTTACCGGTTCTTTTTAAAACTGTGTACATTTAAAAATCCTCCTTATTGTTTTTTTACCTCATGAAAGGTGAGTGCAGGCACTATTCTAACACAAGATATTGAAAAAATCAATAGGAGGAACACAATTTATTGTAATTTTTTTCGATTTATACCACAAAATATTGTGGTTTTTTAGCTTTCGCGAATTGACGTGTTAAAACTAAGAGACAGGAGTCTATCATTTAACGCCTTAACCTCGTCAATATCCCACGCAGTATGTCCGTCGCGGATGAGAGAGCCTGAGTCCTTGAACTGCTGAAGGAAATACTTGCTTCCCTTTCCGACAAGACAGGCAATATCGGAAATATCCTTTTCGCTGTGCAGCTCCTTCGTAATTGTGGTACGAAACTCATAATCGGGAGCCTTTTCCTTTATAAGAGAAATGCTTTCCGTTATTTTATCCATATCGGTTTTTACTCCCGTTGCTTCGTCGTACCTTGCAGGAGAATTCTTTATATCCATAGCCACGTAATCAAGAAGCCCCTCTGTGAGAAGCTCATCGAGAAGCCCGGGGTTTGTGCCGTTGGTATCAAGCTTTACGCAGTAGCCAAGATTACGTACCTTGATTATAAATTCTTTAAGGTCCTTCTGCAGGGTGGGCTCACCGCCGGTTATGCACACCGCATCGAGAATACCCTTTCTCTTTTCAAGGAAGGAAAAAACCTCCTCCTCGGGGATAACATCCTGCAGCTTTTCCGTCACAAGCAGTGCATTGTGACAGAAGGGACAGCGGAAATTACAGCCGTAGGTAAATATAATTGCGGCAGTTTTGCCGGGATAATCTAAAAGTGTAAGCTTCTGTAAGCCTGAGATAAGCATAAGCGACTCCTTTCCAAAGAGCATACTCCCCCTTTGGGGTTATGAAATCTGAAGCCACGGAAAACTCCATGGCTTCTTTCTATTAATATTTTATCAGAGATTTTCAACAATTTCAATAATCTTTTTGAGAAAATTCTCTTCACCGAAGGTGTTCAGCTTGACAAACATAGCCTGACTTCCTCCGGAGGTAATTGCGCTGAGACGTATTCTTCCGTCCACTTCAAAAAGTGTAACATTCAGGCTTACCCTGTTTCCGCCGAGATAACTGAATCTCTCAAATACACGTACGGCACATCTTGCACCGTGAGTATATGAGTCGAAATTACTGTAATCCTCGAGGGTGGCAGTGGCACTGCCTGAGCAGATGCCGTTTTCAATTCTTTTGAGTATGTCAATAAAATCACCCTTGACCTCCGTCTCATATTTTGCCATATCAATACCTCCATTTATTTAATGCCCGAAGGGCATCCCCTGACTACTGACTACTTACTACTTACTTTCTGAGCTGAGCAGCAAGCTTCTTGCCGTATTCTCTTATCTCAATAACGATATCGTCCTTGGGCTCGTAGTAGCAGTTTCTCTTCTTGAGGAATTTGTATTCACTCTGACGAAGAGCCATAATTGCGAGTCCGCCAATAAAGGCACTTACGAGAATAATAAGAGCGAGGGGCAGACGGCAGGTGAGGAAATCACCCGAACGAAGAGGAAGGGTGAAGCTCATAAATACGTCGCCGCGGCGGAACATATCGGCGTATGTATAGTCCACCGAGCCGAAGGTGTAGTTTGCGGTTGTATAAGCAGGAAGTGAACCGTCTGTGTATGCGGTGTTGACAATACCGAAAAGTGCGGTAAGAAGTCCGCCGACAGCTGAGCCTATCATAAAGCCCGGTATATAAGTAAAGGGACTTCTCATTGCAAGAGGCATTGAGGGGGCAACAGTAAGCTTGATATTTTCAAAGAAGGCGTTGATGGGTCCCGTTGTGGCGAGGTTGAAATCGTTGGTATCCGTAACGCCGCCCTTTTTGAAAAGCTTGCAGCAGAGTACACCGAAGAAGGCTGTCCACGCAACTGTAATGAAGCAGACGGAATAGATTGTGACAAGCTGTGCATTACCCGTAGCAAGATAGGCCGCAGTTGCAACGGAAAAGGCTGAGAGTGAAACGGGTCCGATAAGGTCAAAGCCGACCATAAGACCCATAACAACGGCGGCAAGAAGAATCTCGGTTGAAGCAAGGTCAGTAAGTGCTTCTCCCAGCTTCTGAGCGATAATGCCGAAGGGAATTTCAATTCCGTACCTTATGAGCACGAAGGTTGTTGCCGCACTCGCAACGGGGATAATAAGCACAAGCACGATAAGGTCAACGCCCTCGATAACCTCGAGTCCCTTGAGAGCCTCGGGGATAAGCTTTATCTTTTTGCGAAGCTTTGTAAGAAGCTTATCGATACCTCTGCCGATTGCAACCTTGGCATTTGACCATCCCGCATAAAGAAGCTTGATGAGAAGGCCGAGTATAACCGCCATAATAAGATATCCCATATAGCCGATTGCCGTTGCACTTGAATAATTCGTGGGCATTGCAAAGAAGCAGGGGTACATTTCCGTCGCAGACGCAGAAACCTCGGTAAAATGACAGAAGTATACCGAAAGAGCAAGTGAGGGTGCGATAGCGGGAATACCTGCAATAAGATATGCAACAATCAATGCAAGAGCAACGAAGAAAAAGTCTGTTGCCCAGAAAAGTATAAGCCAGAGAGTAGGCTCTGTTTCAGCACCCGTAAGACCGAATATGTGGTAAGTCTTGAAAAGATTCTGAATAACGAAGAAAAAGCCTGCGCCGAGAGCGCCGAAAAGCTGAACGATAAAAATTATCGAGGTGGCACGGTAAATTTTCTCCTTTGTATCAAGATAAAGCTTCTTAATCATATTTATCTCCCCCTTTAAACTGATTATATATAATCCCGAAAGGAAAATCAACACAAACCGTCAAAAAATACAGTAAATCTTGCCGATATGAAAAAACGTAAAAGCGGCGGGCAGCTCTTCCCGTTTTCATCTCACTTTTCCCCGCGATTGCGAATTGCGCATTGAGAATTGCGAATTGAAAAAGCACCCCTCGGGGTGCTTTCCTTACTACTTACTACTTATTCCTTACTGCTTATTTGGCAAGCCACTCGTGCTCGGGAGCATAGAAGCGTGAGGTCTTATACCATGTATCGTCGGGAAGATGTCTTATCATCCACACATAGCACATTTCATATCCGGGTGCAACAACCTGCTGATGGTCGTGTCCGTCAGTGATGAAAGCGGCTGAGCCCTGTACGCTCTTATAAACCTCGTCACCGAGGAAGCATGCACCGAAGCCCTGCTCCTTATCAAACTGATAGTAATATACCTCAGGCTGAGGATGATGGTGGGGAGGATAGCTTGACCATCTGCCGGGCTGATTGAACACCTCACCGAGTACCATATTTGAATAAGGTGCATTGTCATAGTCAAATACGGTTGAGCAGATTCTGTATGCAGTGCCGTCGTACTGTCCCTCACCGAAGTGCTGATAAAGAATATCATCGGGAGTATAGAAAACGGGAGCGAAATCTCTTTCGTTATCGGTCTGCTGAATGAGAATCTCCGTGTTTTCCTTTGCGGTGATTTTTACTTCGATATTTCTCGGGATGTGAAGGCAGAAGGGCTTTCTGTCAAAGGCATTTATTCTTGTGATATGCTCTGTTCTGCCCTGCCATGTTATGTAAGCATCACCCGTGAGGATAAGAAATGCCGTTTCGTTTTCACCGTCAAGCACGGTGATTTCTTCATTTTCCTTAAACCTCTTGATGCGGATTGTCATAAGCATATCAGCATTTTTACCGCCCATTTCACAAAGGGTTTTGATGCCGTTACTGTCGAATTCAAGTTTTTCAAACATATTATCACTCCCATGTTGGTTTATATGGCTATTGTACTCTATCGTGATAAATTTTGCAAGATTATTTTATGTTTTTCCCGACACGGTACGCCGTGTCCCTGCTAATCCCTATACCCTGATCCACGGCACCTCAAACTTCTTGACATCCTATACAAATAATGATATTATTTGTATACTAGGAATTTTTCATTTTTTAAGGAGGAAAACATTATGAAAGCATATAAATTCTGGTTCTGCACAGGCTCTCAGGACCTTTACGGTGACGAGTGCTTACAGCACGTAGCAGAACACTCTCAATCTATCGTTGAGGCGCTTAACAAGAGCGGTGTAATGCCCTATGAAATCGTATGGAAGCCCACACTTATCACAAACGAGCTTATCAGAAAAACCTTCAACGAGGCAAACAATGACGAGGAATGTGCAGGCGTTATCACCTGGATGCACACCTTCTCTCCCGCAAAGAGCTGGATTTTAGGTCACCAGGAATTCAGAAAGCCCCTTCTTCATTTTAACACACAGTATAATATGGAAATCCCCTACGATACAATCGATATGGATTTCATGAACGAAAATCAGTCCGCTCACGGCGACAGAGAGTACGCTCATATTCTTTCAAGAATGAACATCTCCCGCGAAATCGTTGTCGGTCACTGGTCAACCAAGGAAGTGCAGGAAAAAATCGCAAAGTGGATGCGTACTGCAGTAGGTGTTGTTGAGTCCTCACACATCAGAGTAATGCGTGTTGCCGACAATATGAGAAACGTTGCCGTTACCGAGGGTGACAAGGTTGAAGCCCAGCTTAAATTCGGATGGGAAATTGACGCTTATCCCGTAAACGAAATTGCAGAGGCGGTTGATGCAGTTTCCGCTTCAGATACAAAGGCTCTCACAGATGAGTACTACGAAAAATACAATATTCTTCTTGAAGGCAGAGATGCGGCTGAATTCCGCCGTCACGTTGAGGTTCAGGCTCAGATTGAGCTTGGCTTCGAGCGTTTCCTCAAGGAAAAGAACTATCAGGCTATCGTAACTCACTTCGGTGACCTCGGTGCATTAAAGCAGCTTCCCGGTCTTGCTATTCAGAGACTTATGGAAAAGGGCTACGGCTTCGGTGCAGAAGGTGACTGGAAGGTTGCCGCTATGGTACGCCTTATGAAGCTTATGACCGAGGGTATGAAGGACGCCAAGGGTACTTCAATGCTCGAGGACTACACATATAACCTTGTCCCCGGCAAGGAGGGTATCCTTCAGGCTCATATGCTTGAAATCTGCCCCTCTATCGCAGAGGGTCCTATCTCAATCAAGTGCAAGCCCCTTTCAATGGGCAATAGAGAAGTCCCCGCAAGACTTGTTTTCACCTCAAAGCAGGGCGCAGGTATTGCCTGCTCACTTGTTGACCTCGGACACCGTTTCCGTCTTATCATCAACGAGGTTGACTGCATAAAGACAGAAAAGGAAATGCCCTCACTTCCCACCGCAACCTCCTTCTGGGTACCCAAGCCCGACTTCTACACAGGCATCGAGGCATGGACTCTTGCAGGCGGCGCACATCACACCGCATTCAGCTACGATATCACAGCAGAGCAGATGGTTGCATGGGCAGAGGCTATGGGCATTGAAGCAGTAGTTATCGGCAAGAATACAAACATCCTTGACTTCAAGCGTGAGCTTCGTCTCAACGAGGTTTACTACAGATAAGAGGTAAAATATGGATAAATCACTTATGATACAGAGCGGTAAGACCGCCCTCGGTATTGAGTTCGGCACAACAAGAGTAAAGGCGGTTCTTATCGACGAGGACTTCATGCC
>JAZULG010000005.1:0-1755 GCA_045603005.1 Acutalibacteraceae bacterium | reverse complement strand
ATAAGGGGGAGAAGCTTCTTTGCATAATACTCATGCTTACCGAGTACGGGGAAGATGTTTGATCTGTACATCATATCCTGCAGGATTTCTATGCCGTTTTCACCGCAGAGTACGTTGCCGATAACAAAAACCGCATCGTTGTCCGTAGGGTTGAGCTTTTCGAGCATTTTTTCATATTTTTCTTTATTGCCGCAGATATCTCCGATGATGTATGTCATAAAGTAAGGTCCTTTCTTTGATGTGTAGGTAAGTGTTTGAGAAATCAGGCACCCTCTCCGTCAGATGCTTTGCATCTGCCACCTCTCCCTGATGGAGAGGCAAGAGTAAAGCAACTTAGTAAGAAGTATCTATCTTGGCTCTCCCTTTGGGAGAGCTGTCACGAAGTGACTGAGAGGGGTTATCTCTGACTATTGCTCGTTGACGAAGGCAACCCCGACTCCTTACTTAGTCACGAGCAACTCATTATTCTCAAGGAACTCGTCGTAGGTTTCCTTCTTATCGTAAAGTCCGTCGGGTCTGAATTCGATAATTCTGTCAGCGATTGACTGAACGAACTGATGGTCGTGTGAGGTGAAAAGAAGGGATCCCTTGAAGCGGATAAGCGCATTGTTGAGTGCGGTGATTGATTCAAGGTCAAGGTGGTTGGTGGGCTCGTCGAGGATAAGCACATTTGCACCGCTGAGCATCATTTTGCAAAGCATACAGCGTACTCTTTCACCGCCGGAAAGTACCTTTGCCATTTTTGTTGCCTCTTCGCCTGAGAACATAAGTCTGCCCAGCCAGCCTCTTACATCTGTTTCAAACTGAAGGTCCGAGTAGCGGCGTACCCAGTCGATAAGACTTTCCTCAACGCCGTCAAAAAATGCGGAGTTATCTGCGGGGAAGTATGCCTGAGAGGTGGTAATACCCCATTTGAAGGTACCCTCATCGGGCTCGAGCTCACCCATAAGGATTTTGAAGAAGGTAGTCTTTGCAACCGCATCGGTACCGACGAAGGCAACCTTTTCGTTGGGTCTTATTGTGAAGCTTACATTATCGAGCACCTTTCTGTCACCGATTGTCTTTGAAAGGCCCTCAACAACGAGCATATCGTTACCGATTTCTCTGTCGGGCTTGAATTCAACGAAGGGGAAGCGTCTTGAGGAAACGGGCATATCCTCGAGTACGAGATTATCAAGAAGCTTTTTACGGCTTGTTGCCTGCTTTGATTTTGAAGCGTTTGCGCTGAAGCGGGCGATGAATTCCTGAAGCTCCTTCATCTTTGCTTCGGTCTTCTTGTTCTGCTCACGAAGCTGTCTCTGAGCCATCTGTGTATATTCGTACCAGAAATCGTAGTTACCTACATACATTGTAATTTTGCCGAAGTCGCAGTCTGCAATGTGGGTACATACCTTGTTGAGGAAATGTCTGTCGTGGCTGACAACGATAACGGTATTTTCAAAGTTCATAAGGAATTCCTCGAGCCATGCGATAGCCGCAACGTCAAGGTGGTTGGTAGGCTCGTCGAGAAGAAGAATATCGGGATTACCGAAAAGAGCCTGAGCAAGAAGCACCTTAACCTTCTGCTCGCCTGTAAGCTCACTCATAAGGCTGTAATGGAATTCGTTGTGGATGCCGAGAGCATTAAGCAGAATTTCCGCATCGCTTTCTGCGCTCCAGCCGTCCATTTCGGCAAACTCCTCCTCAAGCTCACTGATACGGATACCGTCCTCTTCGGTAAATTCCTCCTTGGAGTAAAGCTCCTCCTTGGCATCC
>JAZULG010000004.1:0-3009 GCA_045603005.1 Acutalibacteraceae bacterium | reverse complement strand
CCAGTGCAAAAGAAAATATCACCTTCCGCCGAAAATTGTTATGCCTCAGGCAACTCTTATAAACAGACTCATCAACGGATTTTTCTTCGGCAAGGCTTCCGCAGTTGAGCAGCTTAAAAAGTCAAAGACTCCCACGCTCTTCATTCACGGCGATAAGGATAATTTCGTGTTGCCTGATAATCTTGAGCCCGTATACAATGCCTGCGCCGCACCGAAGGAAAAGTACATAGTAAAGGGCGCCGAGCACGCACTTTCATCACACTGGTTCCACGAGGAGTACTGGCAGGTTGTAAATGCTTTTGTTGATAAATATCTCGACTGATTTATAAATATTCAGGTTTTGTACCGTAATCGGTATATTAAAGTAAAATATTTGTATAAATCTGTTGACATATCGGTTTTTAAGTGATAGAATATCCGAGCATTAAAACAAAAAAATAATTTTTGGAGGCAATTATAATGAAAAAGTTTTTAGCAATTGCTCTCGCAGCAGTAATGCTCTTCGCATTCGCAGCTTGCGGCAGCAAGACAGGCACAGACGCAACAAACACAGACGCAGCAACAGCTCTTGTTAAGCTCGTTGACATTCCTCTTTCAAGTGAAGAATACGCTTTCGGCGTTGACAAGGCTCAGCCCGAGCTTCTTGCCGATGTAAACGCATTCATCGAAAAGATCAAGGGCGACGGTACCTTCGACGCTATCTGCGCTAAGTATCTCGGCGAAGGCAAGGGTGAAAAGGTTGGTGTTGCTTCAGCAGAATTCGATGCAAGCAAGGATCAGCTTATCGTAGCTACAAACGCTGAATTTGCTCCCTTCGAATACAAGGAAGGCGAGCTCTACTACGGTATCGATATGGAAGTTGCAGCTCTTCTTGCAGCAGAGCTTGACAAGGAACTCGTTATCGACAATATGGACTTTGACGCAGTTTGTCTTTCAGTAGGTCAGCACAAGTGCGACATCGCTATCGCAGGTCTTTCAGTAAACGCTGAGAGAGAAGAGTCAGTTACCTTCACAGTACCCTACTATCAGTCAGCTCAGAAGATCGTTGTTAAGGCTGATGATACAAGATTTGATGCTTGTAAGACAGCAGAAGACGTTGAGGCAGTTCTCGACACTCTTGCAGAAGGCACAAAGATCGGTGCTCAGGCAGGTACAACAGGTGAGCTTTACATCAAGGGCAGCGACGCATTCGGCTTCGACCCCATTGCTAACGCAGAAGCAGTAACCTATGACAGTGCAGCTCTTGCAACTACAGACCTTCTCAACGGCAGAGTTGATTTCGTTATCGTTGACTCAGACCCCGCAGCAGCTATTGTTGCAACAGTTAACGGCTGATTTTAATCAGAAATAATAATAAAAGCAATACCTCACTTCACGGTGAGGCATTGTTTATTGTAAAGGAATTTTGCCATGCAGGATTTTGATATTCAGATTGAACGCTTTCTGAAAGAGTTCATCGACAATGAGGCTTACAAGGAAGTTATACAGGGTCTTAAGAATACCATGACTATTGCCTATTACGGCTTTATTATAGGTATTATAATAGGTACTCTCATCGCTGTTATAAGAGTACTTCCCAAAAACAATATGATGCCGAAAAGCGGTGGAAAGATAGTAAGGGTTTTAAGCTATATCCGCTCTTATGTGATTCCGAAGCTTCTTGACGGCTTCTGTACACTTTATGTCGGTATATTCAGAGGCACTCCCATAGTTGTACAGCTTCTTGTTTTTTACTTCGTTATTCTCCCGCTTATGGGACTTGAAAAAATCGAATCAATTCCCGTTGCCATTATGGTATTCGGTATGAATTCGGGTGCGTATATCTCTGAAATTATGCGCGGCGGTATTCTCTCCGTTGACCCGGGTCAGATGGAGGGCGGAAGAAGTGTAGGTATGTCCTACAGTGCAACCATGCTTAAGGTGGTTATACCTCAGGCAATCAAAAATATTCTTCCCACTCTCGGTAATGAGTTTATTGCTCTCGTCAAGGAAACCTCGGTTGTTTCATTTGTCGGTGCAATGGACCTTTACAAGTCCTTCAGGAGTATCGGTGCCACAACCTATCAGTATATGGTGCCCTACCTTACAATGGCGGTAATTTACATTGTGATTGTTATGATTATCACAGTCTTCATTAAAATTATGGAAAGGTGGCTGCGTAAGAGTGATAGAGGTCGTTAATCTTTACAAATCATTCGGCAAAAACGAAGTCCTCAAGGATATTTCCATAAAGATTGAAAAGGGCGAAAAGGTTGTTGTCATCGGCCCCTCGGGCTCAGGTAAGAGTACCTTCCTGCGTTGCCTCAACTGTATGGAGGACCCCACAAGCGGTGCGATATATTTCAACGGTGATGATATAACTGACCCCAGAATCGATATTAATCTTCACCGCCAGAAAATGGGAATGGTTTTCCAGCACTTCAATCTTTTTGCAAACAAAACCGTTCTTCAGAATATTATGATGGCACCCATTTATGCCGCAAAGAAGAATTATTCAAGAGAAAGAAAGGCATATATTCTTAATTCTTTCAAATCAAAGGAAAAGAGAAAAGAGCTTAAAAAGCCTGAAAGGATAAGAAGAAAGGCTCTCAAGGCTAACACTATGCTAAAGGCTATGGACCTTCTTAAGAGAATCGGTCTTGAGGAAAAGGCGAATGCATATCCCTCATCTCTTTCCGGCGGACAGAAGCAGAGAGTTGCTATTGCCCGTTCTCTTGCTATGGACCCGCAGGTCATCCTTTTTGACGAGCCTACCTCAGCCCTTGACCCTGAGATGGTAGGAGAGGTTCTCGAGCTTATGAAGGAGCTTGCTCAGCAGGGTATGACAATGGTTGTCGTTACCCACGAAATGGGCTTTGCAAGAGAGGTCGGCACACGTATTCTCTTTATGGATGAGGGCAGAATTCTCGAGGAGGCTGCTCCTGCAGAATTCTTCGATCACCCGAAGACCCCGAGAGCAATCGAGTTTCTCTCAAAGGTATTATAATATTTTTTTGCATATACGGAAAA
>JAZULG010000003.1:0-2901 GCA_045603005.1 Acutalibacteraceae bacterium | reverse complement strand
CTCTGACCAGAATGCCTTGTAGAGATAGTAGGAATCCTTCTTTGTCTTTCTGTCGAAGGTAACAAGACCCTTGTTGTTTCTGCCCTTTACGCCGCCCTCGTTTCTCATTGCTGAGCCGAAGTCAAACATATTCCATACGTATGAGCCCCATATCCACTTGTTGGCATTGATGGTCTTTATATAATGCTCGTGGTACATAGCCTGATAGCCCTCGGAGTAGTCACCCTGAACCGGATCGTCACTGAAGTAGCCGAGTACGCCCTCAGCACCGTATTCGGAAAGTCCCATACAGAGGTCGGGATTTGCCTCTCTGAATTTCTCGAGCCACTCGTCAAGACCTGCGCAGGTCTTCATATACCAGCCGAAGTAATGGTTGTATGCGAGAATGTCGGTAATTCTGTTAAGCTGTGACTTGGGTGAGCACATTGTGAACTGTGCCTGAGTTGTGGGCCTTGAAGGGTCAAGGAATTTTGCGTAGTTGTTAAGCTCTCTGATACCCTCGATAAGTGTATCGTTTTCGCTTGTGATTGTGATTTCATTCTGCACGCCCCAACAGAAGATACAGGGATGATGCATATTCTGCTTGATAAGCTCCTCAAGCTGATTCATAGCATTTTCCTGAGCCTTCTTGTTATATCTTGAAATAACGGGAATCTCTGCCCAGATAAGCATACCGTATTCATCGCAAAGGTTGTAGAAATCCTCGCTCTGCTGATAGTGTGCAAGTCTTATGGAGTTTGCACCCATACCTGCGATGAGCTCGATATCCTCCTGATGCTCGTTCATTGTGAGAGCGTTACCGATAACCTCTCTGTCCTGATGACGTGAAACACCCTTGAGCTTTATGTATTCACCGTTAAGCAAGCAGCCCTCGTTTGCATCAAAGCGGATATCTCTGAAGCCGAAACGTACCTTAACCTCGTCAATAACCTTGCCGTTTTGGATAAGAGTTGCTCTGAGTGTGTAAAGATAGGGATTCTTTCTGCCGTTCCAGAGTACGGGTGAATCAACGTGGAGCTTTTCTCTGTCGCCTGCCGTTGCAACAACCTTACCCTCAGCATCAAGCACCTCGTACTTTACCTTTGTACCGCTCACATAGTTGGTCACAATGGACTTGACCTTAACATCGCCGTTGGTCTTTGCGGTAACGTATACACCCTTGCTGCCTGCGTCTGTGAGTGAGAAGTGAGTTTCGGGTACATCGTAAATAAGGTTAACGTCTCTGTAAAGTCCGCCGTAGAAGGTGAAGTCTGCAAAGCCGGGATAAATCTTGTTGTTTGCGCTGTTGTCAACCGTAACCTCAATGAAGTTTTTCGGTGAGGTGAGAAGGTTTGTGATATCAAAACGGAAGGTTGAATAACCGCCCTCGTGTCTGCCTGCCTTTTTACCGTTAACAAGCACTGAGCAGACTGCATTTGCGCCCTTGAACTCAACAAAAACCTTGCCTTCATAACGGGGGAGTATTTTTGTGTAGGTGCATGTACCTCTGTAATAGTCACCGTCGCCTTCACCCTGACCGTCGAGACCGTTCCAGGTGTGAGGAAGATTTACTGTTTCTTTTACTCCTTCTTTGCAGAATACCCAATCCTGATTGAGTGAAATAATTTTTCTCATTACTGTTTCCTCCTGTATTTTCTGTTTCTGCACGCTAAAGAATATTATAACATATATATTTTCTTTTTACAACTTAAAATTTACTCAAAATCGAACTCGTCCTCGTTTTTCAGCCTGAACATTTCAAAAACCTCGTCAAGTATATTCTCATCTGTCACTCTTTCGTACCTTTCCTTGCCCTCTGAGACAAGAATACGGAAAATGTCAACGTATCCGTCTGCACTTTCCGGCTCGAGCACTGCATATTCGTCATTTCCGTACTTTACTATGTCGAGGAATTCGTATTTTCCCTTAACTCCGTCAGTGTCGGTAAGGGTTACGGTAAAATCCAGCTCATCGTCCTTAAGCTGATTGAGAAGCTCACTCATTTATACCTCTCCCTTCGCCGCGTTCATATCAAAGCGATAAATCTCCTTGTTTTCTATGTCGATGTTCTGCACATAGATAGGCGGTATCCCTGCATTGGCGCTTATGGTTGTAACAAGAGCCTTTGCAAAGGGGAAAAGCTCCTTGTAGGTCTCAACGTGGATGAATTCCTTTTCAACCTCTTTGTTGACAGTGAAAGCGCCGACAACCTTCACTCTTATGGCGATTGTGTCGGGGTTTGCCTCGTCCTTTACTTCAACGGTGAGCATAGCCTCGCAGGTGCCGTTTTTGGTAAATCTCACGTTATGTGAAACCTTTGTTTTCATTTTAAGCTCAACCTTGCCTTTTACATTGTTCACAAAGGCTATTTCACTTACCTTGTATGCCTTCATTGTTGTGTTAGCCATTTTTATTCACTCCTTTTGTGTCTTTGATGATAAGAGGAATTGCCCAGAATTCTCTGATATAGTTTTTCAGAAGAAGCTTCTTGGGCGACGGTGCCGCAACGGTGCTGCAGTGAAAATTGCATCTTTTTGCAATCATCGAGGCTCTCATAAGATGAAACTCGCTTGAAAGAAAGGCCACCCTTCTGCCTTCAAGATTGATGAGCTTCTGTGCATTGATGAAATTCTGAGCAGTGGTTTTCGATTTATCCTCAAGGATAATGCGCTCCTTTTCTATGCCTCTTTTCACAAGCTCCTCATATATTACCAGGGCTTCACTTTTGAGCTGGTCCTTGTGGACAATACCGCCGCAGGCAACGGCAAGGGTGTTTTTATTTTCCTTCAGAAATTCCGCCGCTTTTTCAATTCTCATTGTGAGGGTTTCTTCTGCTTCTTCGCCCCTCACACGGCAGCCGAGTATAAGAAGCACATCAGGCTCCTCACTGAGATTGCCCTTGCTTGCCGAATATTCACTTAC
>JAZULG010000002.1:0-21963 GCA_045603005.1 Acutalibacteraceae bacterium | reverse complement strand
AAGATTCATAAGGATGAAGCGTGCCGCATTCCATATCTTGTTTGCGAAGTTTCTGGATGCCTCAACCTTCTTGTCGCTGTATCTCATATCGTTTCCGGGGCTGTTACCTGTTGCAAGAGTAAATCTGAGAGCGTCAGCACCGTACTTATCGATAACAAGAAGAGGATCAATACCGTTACCAAGAGACTTTGACATCTTTCTGCCAAGCTCATCACGTACAATACCGTGAATGAATACTGTATCGAAAGGCACTTCGCCCATCTGTTCGCAAGCTGAGAAAATCATTCTTGCAACCCAGAAGAAAATAATGTCATAGCCTGTTACAAGAGTGCTTGTAGGATAATAGTGCATAAGTTCAGGTGTCTTTTCGGGCCAACCAAGAGTTGAGAAAGGCCAGAGAGCCGATGAGAACCATGTGTCAAGAGTATCGGGGTCCTGAGCGATATTTTTACTGCCGCACTTACAGCATTCTGTGGGCTCACCCTTGCTTACTGTGATTTCACCGCAGTCAGCACAGTACCATGCGGGAATTCTGTGACCCCACCAGAGCTGACGTGAAATACACCAGTCACGGATGTTTTCCATCCAGTTGAAATAGATTTTATCGAAGCGCTCGGGAATGAACTTAACCTCGCCGTCACGGACAACCTTGATAGCGGGCTTTGCAAGAGGCTCCATCTTAACGAACCACTGCTTTGAAACCTTGGGCTCAACTGCAGTATGGCAACGGTAGCAGGTGCCTACCTCGTGCTTTGTGGGCTCAATCTTAACAAGTGCGCCTGCCTCTGTAAGGTCAGCTACGATAGCCTTACGGCATTCCATAAGATTCATACCTGCGTACTTGCCTGCTTTTTCGTTCATATAGCCGTCATCGGTCATAACGTCAAGCACGGGAAGATTGCAGCGAAGACCAACCTCGAAGTCATTGGGGTCGTGTGCCGGTGTGATTTTAACTGCACCTGTACCCTTATCCATCTTTGCATAGGTGTCGGCAACGATGGGAATTTCTCTGCCGATAACGGGCATAATTACGGTCTTGCCGATAACATCCTTATATCTTTCATCGTCGGGATGTACTGCGATACCTGTATCACCGGGGATTGTTTCAGGACGTGTTGTAGCAACGATGATACTTCCGCTTCCGTCTGCGAAGGGATATGCAAAGTGCCAGAAGTTGCCGTCCTTTTCCTCGTACTCAACCTCAGCGTCGGAAATTGATGTCTTACAATGAGTACACCAGTTAATGATTCTTTCACCGCGGTAGATAAGTCCCTTTTCGTAAAGCTCAACGAAAACCTCTTTAACAGCCTTTGAACAGCCTTCATCAAGGGTAAATCTCTCTCTTTCCCAGTCGCAGGATGAACCGAGCTTCTTAAGCTGTTCGATAATTCTGCCGCCGTACTGAGCCTTCCACTCCCAGGCTCTTTCAAGGAAGCCTTCTCTGCCGATGTCTTCCTTTGTGATGCCTTCAGCCTTCATAGCTTCAACAATCTTAGCCTCTGTAGCTATTGAAGCGTGGTCAGTACCGGGAAGCCAGAGAGTGTCATAGCCCTGCATTCTTCTGTAACGGATAAGAATATCCTGAAGAGTATTATCGAGGGCATGACCCATATGAAGCTGACCTGTGATGTTTGGGGGCGGAATTACGATTGTGTAGGGCTTCTTTTCGGTATCAACCTCAGCGTGGAAGTAGTTGCCGTCAAGCCATGATTTGTAAATACGGTCCTCAACGTCCTTGGGATCGTATTTTGTTGCAAGTTCTTTTGCCATAGTTTTCACTCCGTTCAAGTTCGGAATTCGGAATTAGGAATTAGGAATTACCGTTTTAACGGCATCTCTTCTTTCCGTTTTTCTCCGCTTACCGAAAATTATTATTAACTATTTTCTGAGCAGACAAAGCTGCAAATTTACATTCTTTTCGGACCGCCGAGGACGTCGGTCCCTACGGTATCATTTTTATTTAACGGGATAAACATTGATATTCTACCCCTTCCGGCGCAATTCTGCATTCTGCATTTTGCATTTTGCATAAAAAACTCCGTCCTGACAAAAATCAGGACGGAGTTTTGTTTCCGTGGTACCACCTGAATTCGGCGTAAGAATACACCGCGCTCAAAATCTTTAACGCAGACATACGTCGGGGTCTAATCAGATACACCTTTCTTCCCGAGGCTCAAAAGCTACCTTCACACAGTTACACCCGAAGACTTGCACCGACCGTCTTCTCTCTGGAGGGGTTAATGTGTTACTCCTCTTTATCACAGCCAAAATCAAATATCCGTTAGATTTTAGCATAAAGTTAGGGGGTTGTCAAGGAAAAAAGACAACTTTATTGCTTGAGCTTATTTCCGAGGCATTCCATTCATTGCAACACGCATTATCTAATTCATTTTATCAATCTTGCGTTTAATCCATATTCCAATACCGATAAGTATGGGTAGCACTATTATTACAATCAAAACAACCTGACCTATGGGTGGCAAGCTATCCCAAAATGTTCTCACAACCATAAGTGGCAGTTCAATAAAAATAGTCTTTAATAAGTAAACTATTAGTTCATAGAAAAGACGAAATATCTCCCCTATAACAGGTATTTTAGAAAGCAGTTTGAGAAACAACAAAATCATTACAGGGACGACTACAATCATAGCACACCCGGTACAACCATCCAACGGTGGGACAGGTATAATTCTGCCTTTTCTATCAATCTCATAACGTTCCTCTGACATAGCATCACCTTCCAGTTGTTACTATATTTATAGTAACATTATATATGTAGTTTGTCAAGATGTAACTATAAATTTAGAATAGTAGTATAACATACTATATTTAAGGTGATAATATGAAATCAGTTACAACTATGTGTCAATACGGTAAAATCAAGATAAAATTACGCGAAATAATGGAAGAAAAAGAACTCACCCGTTATCAGCTATCTAAAATGACAAGCACCCGCTTCGAGGTTATCAACAAATGGTACAACGGTGAGGTTGAGCGTATTGACAGTGATGTTCTTGCAAGGTTTTGCTTTGTGCTTAACTGTAGGGTTGAAGATTTGATTGAATATGAGGCATAAAAAAATATCAGGCAGTACATTCCGTACTGCCTGTTTTTTTATCAGTCTTCCCAGAGGAGGCAATTCATAAGGATTAAGGTTTCATAGCTTTCATAGGTAACTGCACAATTTGTTGAAACCTCAATTCTGACATAATCAGCTCCGCTGATTTTCACTGAAAAATCGGTAAGATCGGTCTTCCTTCCGATTTCAGGTGATGTATATACAAGAACATCATCAGCATAAATCTGAATAGTGCTTCTGCCGTTTTCTCCTATATCCATATGAGAAATAAATTCTCCGGTAAGGGTTTCATACTCACCGTAAAGTCTGTATTCAGCCTTATAAAAGCTTCCTGTATAATAACCGTTAAAAATAACAAAATTACTTGCGTTTGTATATGTCACGCCGAAGGGGTCGGTGGGTGTTCCTTCATTCCATGTCCAGCCGCCGTTGATGGGGGTAAGCGTTGAAAGTGATACGGGGCGCTTCTCTTCGATTTCAACAAGCTTGCTGTTGAAGGTTTCATTATAAGGAAGAACCTCAAGAGCTTCCTTTGTAAACTTTTCAGCTTCGTCAAACATCTTATCTGCAAGAAGCTCGTCAATCTTCTTTACGCACTCAGCCTCGTAGTCATCCTTATAGCGGTTAAGCTTCTGCTCTGCCTCGGAGGAATCAACGCTTTCAAGAAGCTCCTCAAGAGTCTTAATAGCTGAAGGATAGTCACCGTTTTTAACGGATTCATCTGCACTCTTGATGCCCTGTGTAATAAGGTGGTCCTTATGCTCTGCAGTATAAACGCTTATCTGCTTCTTTATCTCAGCGTCATTCTCGAGAGTATCAAGCGCTGCATTAAGTACGGAAAGGGCGTTGTCATAGTCACCGCTTGTTGCGTATTCCTCTGCCTTAGCTATAGTCTCCTGTCTGAAAAGACCTGAGCAGGTATCAATATTTGTGAGTGCAGTCTGGTAGTTGCTGTCTTCGCTGATTACCTTTCTGTATTCCTTGATTGCCTCGTCGTAATTACCCTTTTCCTGGAATGCAAGTGCAGTTTCAAAGCTTGCTCTTGAATCGTTGAGAGCCTCAACAAGCTTTCTTGTTGATGAAAGCTTATCCTCGAGGGCAGTAATCTCCTTTTCCTCGGCGAGATCATCAATGCTGTTAAGCTCGTTGCTTACTGCTTCGTAGGTAACAGCACCTGACTTGAAGTCAGCATATGCTTTATCCATACGTCCCTTGAGAGCCTCAATGTGCTCATCGGTGATTTCGTCAACCTCGTCGAAGGCGTCAACAACAGCCTCAATGTTACTTGATTCGTCATCAAGTACTCTCAGAGCCTTGTTTGCAGGGTCATTGTACCACTGAAGAACAAAGAAGCCTGCTACGCCTGCAATAACAATTACAAGTACGGCAACTAAAATGCCGATAATCTTACCCTTTTTCTTCGGTGCCTTCTCAGGCTCAAAGACGGGAGTCTCAACGGGGACAACGTTTTCAGTCGGTCCGGCAGGGTACTGATTTACAGGCTGTACGTTTGTGGGCGGGGTATTGACTACCTCCGTTGCATCAACCGCAGTGCCGCACTTGAGGCAAAATTTATCTGAAGCTGAAAGCTCTGTTCCGCAATTTTTACATATCATAATTTTCCACCCCTATACATTATTATTAAAATATTAACACTTTATATATGCTTTGTCAAGAAGTTGTGACACAAAATACAGTGGATTTTTAAGAGAAGCGGAGACAAATCTGTCTCCGCTTCCGTTAAACCTCATAGTAGTTTGTAAGGTACCACTTCATATTGTAATTTACCAACAGAAATTTTACATTTGCGGTTCTTTTTACACCAAGCTCCTGAGCAGTAAACTCAACCTCATATTCAACCGCACCCATAAAAATCTGCGGATGAAAAACCGTGCTTATAAAGTCATACTCCAGCATCCCTTTCATAACATCAAGATTGCCGTATTCCTCGCTGTCGGCTTCAATCTTTTTCTCAGAAACAATTTCCCAGTCAATATCGTAATCGTCATCATCAAAATAATAATCAAAATCCGATGTTATCAATCTTTCAACATTATTGCCGAGCTTGCCCTCATATATATCACTAATTTCGTCAAAAGTGCTCCTGCTGAAGCCGAATGTCTTCAAAGTGACAATGGCAGAAAAATACTTATCTAACTCCTCTTCGTCTCCTGAAAGGCTGTTTTCAATTATGTTTTCGAGTGCCTTTTCGGAGGTTTCGTATGTTATTGCAAAGGTAAGTCCTCCCGTAAGAAGGACAAGAACAAGTATTAAAGCAATCAACTTTTTTGGTTTTATATGTATTTTCTTTTTCGGAGGCTTCGCTACAGGTGGCTCTGACGGATAAACGTGAGTCAAAAGTACCGGCTCGTGTGTTTCTGCTTCGGAAAAAAGCTTCTCACTGTTCATTGCCGCTCCGCAATAGCCACAGAATTTTGAATTATCTTCTATATTTTTTCCACACTTACTGCAAAACATATTCAGCGCCTCCCTTCTCATTCACACCAATATTCACTGTTATATACGTACCATGTTTTTGATACCCTTACAAGCATAAGGGTAAGGTTAACAACAACCTTTTTTCCATCACTGTTGCTGCAGGTAACCTTTACCTCATACTGCTCAGCCTTTTCGATATCATCATCGTCAAACTCCATATCCGTCATATAGCTAACTGCATCTTCTATATCAATACTCTCGGTTTCAGTAAAAGCATAGGTTGTTTTGAAGCTGTCAGTGTCAAGCTGCTCCGATACATATTCCCCCCAAGATGTAAAAGAAACTGCGAGGATTCTTAAGACCTTAAGTGAATCTGTCCACGTCAATTCATCAATGTAATCCTCCAGTCCGTCTTTTGGGGCAAAGGGATAAACAGATAACCTGAATATCTCTCCGTCATCACCGTTCAGAACAGCTTCGATATATTTATCGATAAGCTCTTCCTTATTACGCATACCGCAATTATCCTTGTTGACGAAGATATAGTCACTGTAATCCACGAGGAAAACTACGCCCTTTGCACCATTAAACACCAGAATAAGTACGAGAATTATAACTGCGACTCTTCTCCACGGATTCTTCCTTTTACGTTTTTTCTTCTTTTTGTTTTCCTTTATTGGCTCGTTTTCTGTAGCCTCCGGACCGAAATACATCTCTAAATCATCCATTTTCTCAGCGGCATCTGTTTTTTCTGCTACACGGTTTCCGCAGACATCACAAAAGACACTTCCCTCCGGAAGCTTGTTTCCGCATTTAATACAAAACATATTCTATCTCCTCTCTTTCTTATCTGATATCATAACACCAGGACAAATATAAGTCAATTGTGCATTGACTTAAGGCGCAGACAAATGATATAATTCTTCAAAAAAAGCTTAGGAGCGTGTTTTATGAAAAATATTCTCATAACCGGTGCTACCGGAGGTATGGGCAGTGCAATTTCAAAAAGTCTCATCGCAAAGGGTTACCGTGTTTTCGGTCTCGACTACAGAGAAGGCGAAAAAATTGACGGTATGCATTTTTTCAACTGCGATGTTACCGATACTCAGTCAATCACCGATGCAATGGAAAAAATCCGTGAAACAACGCCGGTGCTTGATGCTATTGTACATACTGCAGGAATTTATGATATGGATTCCCTTCTTGAAATGGACGAAAAGAGATTTATCCGCATTTTCGATATAAATTTCTTCGGTGTTTTCCGTGTAAATAAGGTATTTGCACCTATGCTTCAGAAGGGCAGCCGAATTATCATAACCTCAAGCGAGCTCGCTCCGCTCGACCCTCTCCCCTTCAACGGTATTTACGGAATTACAAAGTCCGTGCTTGAAAAATATGCATTTTCACTGCGTATGGAAACTAATCTTCTCGGTATACCCGTAAGTATTATCCGCCCCGGCGCGGTAAATACGGGGCTTCTCGGAGCTTCAACTGCCGCCATAAGCCGCTTCGTTGAAAACACAAGGATGTATAAATGCAACGCTGAAAAATTCGGCAAAATAGTTGACAGCGTAGAGTCCAAGAATATCCCCGCAGAAAGAATTGCCGACCTTGTGCTCGATGCACTTGAAAGCAAGCATCCTAAGTATCTTTATAACATTAACCGCAATCCCCTTCTTATGCTTCTCAATGCTCTGCCTGATAAGCTTCAGGTTGAAATTCTCGGTCTGATACTCAGATAAAAGAAGAAGAGAGAATACGCCATACCTGCCGGACATATTCACTGTCCGGTCTTTTTATGTCACGTATACCGTAAAAAAGCTTCGCACTTTTTTATCACGGGATTTTATACCCGCATATCTATTGACAAATACTATAAAAAATTGGTAAAATAATATGAATAAATTTCTTTTGAAAGGAAGATGAAAATATGAATAAGGGCAAGTTTTATATAACTACCGCTATTGCATATACATCAAGAAAGCCTCATATCGGTAACAGTTATGAAATTGTACTTACCGATGCTATTGCAAGATATAAGAGACTTCAGGGCTATGATGTATTTTTCCTTACAGGTACTGATGAGCACGGTCAGAAAATCGAGGAATACGCAAAGGCTGCAGGTATCTCCCCCAAGGAGTACGTAGACAATGTTGCAGGCGAAATCAGAGGAATCTGCGACACCCTCAACACCACCTACGATAAGTTTATCAGAACAACAGACGACTATCACGAAAAGGTAGTACAGAAGATTTTCAAGAAGCTCTATGATCAGGGCAATATCTATAAGAGTGAATACGAGGGTCTCTATTGTACTCCCTGCGAATCCTTCTGGACAGAATCTCAGCTTGTTGACGGCAAGTGCCCCGACTGCGGCAGAGAGGTTACAAAGGCCAAGGAGGAGGCTTATTTCCTTCGTCTGTCAAAGTATCAGAAGCTGCTTGAGGAGTACATTGAAGAGAACGATAACTTCATTTATCCCGAAAGCCGCAAAAAGGAAATGCTCAACAACTTCATCAAGCCCGGTCTTCAGGACCTCTGCGTTTCACGTACCTCCTTCAAGTGGGGCATTCCCGTTTCCTTTGATGACAGACACGTTATCTATGTATGGATTGACGCTCTTTCAAACTACATCACCGCTATGGGCTATGACCCCGACGGCAGCAGTGAGCAGTATAAGAAATACTGGCCTGCAGACGTTCACATCATCGGTAAGGATATAGTACGCTTCCACACAATCTATTGGCCCATTATGCTTATGGCTCTCGGCGAGGAGCTTCCCAAGCAGGTTTACGGTCATCCCTGGCTTCTTTTCGGCGAGGATAAGATGAGCAAGTCAAAGGGCAATGTTATCTATGCTGACGAGCTTTCAAAGCTTATCGGTGTTGATGCCACAAGATATTATCTTCTTTCAGAGATGCCCCACGCAAATGACGGCTCGATCTCATACTCAAACATCATTGAAAGATTTAACTCCGACCTTGCAAACACTCTCGGCAATCTTGTAAACAGAACAGTTGCCATGACAAACAAGTACTTCGAGGGTACTGTTATGAGCCCTAACTGCCCCGATGCACTCGACGATGAGCTTAAGGCTTTTGCTCTCGAAACCGTAAAGACCGTTGACAGCAAGATGGCTTCATATCACATCGCAGATGCAGTTGAAGCAGTTATCAACCTTGCTAAGCGTTGCAACAAATACATTGATGAAACCGCTCCATGGGCTCTCGCCAAGGACGAAGAGAACAAGGCAAGACTCGGTACAGTGCTTTATAATCTTCTTGAAGGTATCAGATATATTGCGGTTCTTGTTTCAGCCTTTATGCCCGATACCTCCAAGGCTATCCTTGAACAGATAAACTGCGATATCGCTACCTATGACAGCCTCGCTGAATTCGGCGCTCTCAAGGCAGGAAACAAGGTCGGCACCGCTACTCCCCTCTTTGCACGTATTGATGCTGAAAAATTTATGGCTGAAATCGAAGCTCAGCAGGCAGCCGCTAAGGAAATGAGCTATGAAGAAACCCTTCAGCAGCAAAAGAAGGAAGAAATCGAGGGCGTTGCAAAGATTTCCATTGAAGATTTTGCAAAGGTTGACCTTCGTGTTGCCAAGATTACCGACTGTGAGCCCGTTAAGCGCGCAAAGAAGCTTCTTAAGCTCACTCTTGACGACGGCACAGGTACTCCCAGAACAGTTGCATCAGGTATTGCAAAATGGTATAAGCCCGAGGATCTCATCGGTAAGAGTATCATTGTTGTTTCTAACCTCAAGCCCGCCGTACTCTGCGGTGTTGAGAGTCAGGGTATGATTCTTGCCGCCGACTGCAGTGAAGAGGACGTTAAGGTTATTTTCGTTGACGGTATCCCCGCAGGCTCAAAGGTAAGATAATGTACTGTAATATTTTTGACACTCATGCTCACTATGACGACAGCAGATTTGACGAGGACAGAGATGAGCTCTTGGTCTCGCTCTCTTCAAAGGGTGTAAGCCATCTAGTCAACTGCGGCTGTGACCTCAAAAGCTCACTGACCACTCTTGCCCTTGCCGAAAAGTACGATTTCGTTTATGCGGCGTTGGGAGTTCACGCTCACGAGGCAGAGGAAGCAACAGACAGTGATCTCAATGAGATAGAAAAGCTTTACTCGCACCCGAAGGTTGTTGCCGTGGGTGAAATCGGGCTTGATTATCACTATGATTTTTCACCACGTGAAAGACAGATTGAGGTTTTTGAAAGACAGATCAAGCTTGCAAATGAGCTTGACCTTCCGATTATAGTCCACGACAGAGAGGCTCACGAGGACACAATGAACCTTCTTAAGAAGTATAAGCCCAAGGGCGTTGTACATTGCTTCTCGGGCTCCGCCGAAATGGCTAAGAAGATTATTAAGCTCGGTATGTATATCGGTATAGGCGGTGCGGTTACCTTCAAGAATGCGAAAAAGCCCGTTGAGGTTACGGAGTATCTCCCCCTTGACAGACTTCTTCTTGAGACCGATGCACCTTATATGACTCCCGTACCATTCAGAGGCACGAGATGCGACTCGGCGCATATTGCTTACACCGCCGAGAAAATTGCAGAAATCAAGGCTACAGACACGCAGACACTCATTGACATCTGCAACGAAAACGCTAAAAGACTTTTCGATATATAAAAACACAGGTACTTACCCGACAGTAAGTACCTGATTTTTTATACACAATTTTCATTAAAGCAGAGCTTTAAACTCCCCGTATGCAACCGGATTTGCAAACACCACATCCTCAGGCGATGAAAAACTTATCTCCCTGCCTTCATAATTCAATGCAATCCCGCCTGCTTCCTTTAAAATCAGCGTTCCTGCCGCAATGTCCCACGGCTGAAGGCACTTCTCAAAAAAGACCTCACATCTGCCACAGGCTACAGTACAAATATCATAAGCCGCAGAGCCGCTTCTTCGTATATCACGGGAAAGATCAAATACCTTTCTCAGAAGTACAAAGGTATCATCCGTGTTTTCGGGATGATACGGTGAAGTGCCGAAAAGCGCTAATCCATCTGAAAGAGGACGCTCACTCACCTTTATCTTTTCACCGTTAAGGAAGGCACCCTTCCCTTTTTCAGCACTGAAAAGCTCATTGGTATAAGGATTATACACAACGGCCGTAATAACATCATTTCCCTCACAGAGCGCAACGGAAATGCAGCTGCAACGGTAATCCTGCATAAAGTTTGTTGTGCCGTCAATAGGGTCAATTATAAACCGCAGACCGTTATCTGAAAGATTATTTTCACTCTCCTCACCGATAAACGTAACATCAGGAAAAGCCTTTCCGAGTTCTTTAAACAGATAATCCTGAACAGCTACGTCATACTTTGTTACAAAGTTTTTCTTGCCCTCCTTGGCGGTTACTGCATTTTCCTGATTGTGAGCAGAAAGTATAATCTTTCCTGCTTCCTTTACTGTTTGTTTAATTATTTCAAGCATAAATCATCTTCCCTTTTTATATATCTGAAGCATCACAACGGGTTGTCGTACCGTATCTGTAGGCTGACACCGACCGCCCGTACGGCATAATCTGCTTATTCCTTTATCAGGATGATATTTTCCATAAGGTCAATATCACAGATTTCACCCTTTAATTTTGTACATGCGCCCATAAGGTCGTAGATAATAAGCTCTCCGTCCTTACATATAACCCTTGCAACATTTTTTAAAAGAAAAATATTTTCATCATCGCTTTTTTTATAAATGGATGAAAGGCACATTTTTATCCCTCCGATTCTTTTATAGCCTGATTAATTTTTTCGGTTGATTTGTTTAAAAGCTCCACAGCTTCTCTTATAAGCACAGCCGCTTTGCCGTCAAAGGAGGAGGCAGTTTCCATAAGCTCCTCTGCGTGGTGGGCATTATGGTGGGCCATATATTTAAGCAGTGCAACTGCTTCTCCGTCCGATTGGTGGTCATGAGTGTGAAGGCTATGATTATGTTCCATTCTTACCGTCTCCTTTTTATCCGTATTAAATAATTAAACCTTGCTGACGAACAGCTCAAAAAAAGAATCACCCCTCTGCCAAACCCTGCGGGTTAATATCGAGGGCTGATTCACAATTAAAAAAATCTACTTTTTTATTCCCGAAACAATATACTTTTCTTCATCCGAAATCATAACATCAACATCAAAAAGCTCAGCCATAATGCCGCTTAACTCTTCCTTTGAAGGAAGGGGCAACGAAACATCCTTTGCCACGGTTGAATGGCATTTTTCGAGCTCTTTTTCACTTATACCGTGAGCGACGGTAATTCTGCCGCCGCCCCTCAAGGAGCTTCCGAGATTTTTAATGAGCTTTTCAGGATTCGAAAAATGAGGAAAAGCATTATATATCATTACAGCATCGTATTCTTTTTCAAAGATATATTCTTCGGCATCTGCGCAAATAAGCGGAATCTCAGGATATTTGTTTTTTGCAATTGTGAGCATTTCAGAGGAAATATCTATACCGGTTACCCTTACGCCGCGTTTCAGATAATCAGGAAAAAGGACACCTGTTCCGCAAGCAACATCAAGCACACTCTTATCCTTAATAATTCCGCCCTTATCAAGAATAAAAGCTATTATTTTTTCGTCACGTATCTGATTGCTGTCCCATCCGGATGCCTGAGCATCAAAAAATGAGATGATGCGATTCTTATTCATAATCACACCCCCATCGATGATGTATTTCTGAAATGAAGCTCCTTCATTCCCTCTACTTCGTCGCAGACAGACTTAAATTTACATGTGTCGCAATCAAACACTATACTGTTCATTGTGTGATTGAGGGTTTCCGTTATGCTTACGCTTTTCTCTGCCATAAGTTCCATTTTTTTATAGTCAGCCTCCTTGGCTGTTATAAAAATAACCTTTACAGCTTTAACCGCCGGATTTTCCTTATACTTATTTATAAGCAGGTTTCCGACCTTTTCAAAAGAAATCTTCCTTTTCAGGGCACTTGCGGCAACTCTAACGGATTCCTTATGAGAGCGTGAGGTTGTTCTTATCATATACCCCTCGGGGAAATAGTGGTATTTCACATAATCGATTTTTTTGATCAGCTTATAGTATTCCTGCCCGTCGCCGTTTTCCGTCTGCACAAGACAGATCCTTGCAAATTTACGGTCTGCAGTTATATTTTCAAGCTCATCTCCGATTAAAACTATGCCATCGTCTACATCCGATGACGTCAAAAGATTGAAGCCGACACCGTCAAGCTCATAAGCCGTATCACGCCGCAAAATGACCTGACTGTAGCCTGCATCCTTCCATACAAAATCTTTATTGTAGGCATAATCTATTTTCTGCGGGGCATCCGTAAATGCGGACACCTCACAGATTAATGAATCAAAAAATTCCATTACAGCTTTTTGTCCCTTTTCATTTTGTCATATCGGTTTTTCCAGAGCCAATCATAAACAGCTCTGACAAGCTTCATATCAAGGTTAAACCAATATATCGCAAAGGTGATAAGGAACAGAGCGACTATAACCGCAGCTATGATTAAAATAACTTCCATATCACTTCACCTGTGCGAGTCCTTTCTGTCTTGCATACTCTGCTGCACCGAGAGCACCCATAAGCTGGGGGTCTGTTGAAAGCTCAACAACCTTGATCTTAAGTACCTTTTCAATTGCAGCCTTGAGTCCGTCATTCTTTGCACAGCCGCCTGTAAGAGTGATACTGTCAACGGCACCTGCTTTCTTTGCCATAACGAAGCATCTCTTTGCAACTGCAAGCTGAATACCTGCGGCAATTTCATCCATAGGCTTACCCTCACCTACAAGAGAGATAACCTCACTTTCAGCGAAAACAGTACACTGAGCTGTGATGGGAATTGTATTCTTTGCCTTAAGGGAAAGCTTTGAAAACTCAGGAAGTGACATTTCAAAAGCATTAGCCATGGCTTCATAGAATCTGCCCGTACCTGCGGCGCACTTATCATTCATAGCAAAGTTTTTAACAGTACCGTCAGTATCTATTGCGATACCCTTTACGTCCTGTCCTCCGATATCAATAATTGCCTTTACGTCGGGGTTTGTTACGTGTACACCCATAGCGTGACAGCTGATTTCGGAAATATTCTCATCAGCAAAGGGTACTTTATTTCTGCCGTAGCCGGTACCGATAAGATATGTAAGCTCTTCCGCATTGTTAAGTCCGTCAACCTGAGCAACAGCATCGCCAAGTGCAATTTCAGCACTCTGTACGGGATTGATTTTACTTCTGTTTGTTACGTTGGCAACCATTTTGCCGTTTTCATCTAAAATTACACATTTTGTGTAGGTTGAACCTACGTCACATCCGCCGAAATATTTCATAAAATTATCTCCTTTACCAAGCTAAATCATCTTCGAAATCTACAAGTGAAGCATCTACGGGCTCCTCCTGAAGAACTGTCTGCATATATTTATTGACCTGCTCTCTCATTTCACGTCTTGAAATTGTTCTCGGGTCCATAAGATCCTGACGTACCCAGATGAAATTTACGCCTCTTTCTCTTGCCTGATCGTCAAAAATACCTGTAAGTCCGTCCATACCCTTGCAGGAAATCTGATCGTACATAATTACCGTGTCAGCATTATACTCTTCAACTATACGCCAGAGCTCATCAACAACATTACGGTAGCCTCCCTTGGTATGCTTACGCATAATGGAGCGCTGATATGTTTTGGCAAGGTCCTTGATTGACTGCTCCTTATCCTCTGTGTCAATTTCAAGATATGAAATCATAGTTTCCATATCCATAACAACATTCATACCCCAGCAGTTTTCAAGCCAGTTCGCGAAGCTTGTATAATAGTTAGCGGGGCATGACCACACTACGGCTCTGTGTCTCATATTCTCAGATACGGGAGTCTTCTTCTCATAAGCCTTCATCATTATCTTATTTACTTTTTCGTCAACCTTCAGGAATTTTTCGTTTGAACCGCCCGAAAGATTAAAATAGAAAATTCTGTAAAGCCAGAAGGCTGCACCTGTCATCTGAGGATACGGTGTTTTGTTGATGTCCCATTTCTGTCTTTCATACTCAAGCTGCTTGTTATAGTCCTTCATTCTTCTGAAATAAGCATCCCAGTCGAACTTTTCACCTGTCTGGTCTTCGATGAATTTTATAAGAGACTTTATTTCTTCAACTGCATATTCCTGTACATCATCGCCATCATAACGAAGGGGTATACCGAAGCAATGAGTGGGAAGATTAAGCCTTCTGTCAAGGAACGAAGAATTCATAATCGATCCGTCGCAGGGCATATTCGTGCCGACCATACAGCAACCAATTTTCGGATAATCGTCTTCAATTGCAACGCCCGCCTCGGCACTCGGCAAAGGACACACATCAGCGGGTACGCCGAAGCTTTCAACTACCTCAAGGTACGGAGGTGTTATCTGCTGGTCAACCATCGATGAAAGGAAAATAGGCAGAGTCTGCAACGGCATCGGTATAAGATTCGGGAAGCCGGTGAAAACCTCATTCGGTACGATTTCATCCATAAGAACAATCTTCTTTGAAAGCTTATTTCCCGGATTGATTTTTTCATCCGCACGTAAGGATATATTAATAAGCTTAGTTGTATGCTTAACAATCATATTATAATGGAGATGAGCGATACGAAGATGAGCTCCTCTGAGTCCCGCCACGTGACGGTCAACAAAGGAAGGTGCCGAAAGATAGGATGCCATCCAGCGATATCTCCAGATACCCTTGACTGTTGAAACGGGAGCCTTAAGAACCATAACGATCATATCCTTCCAGTTGACAAGCCAACGGTAATAATCGTACATTGTATCCTTAAAGCCTCGCCATTCTCTGTGCTTAAGTATAGCAGTATGCTCTTTATAAAGCTTACCGTAATTCTTCATTTTCCTTCACCGTCCTTTCCTTCTGAATCTTTTTAATTTCAAGACTTTCAACAAAAGCCTGCACTCTGGTACGTAGCTGACCCGAAGCCGACGCTGTGTACTGACGGTCAACTGCAGCGGTAGGTACTCCGTAATCATTAGTCATAACATAAGAAGCGAGTGCTCTTTCGTAGCCCCAGTATTCGCAGAACTTAAGCTGCTCATACATAACACCGTCCGCATGGTACTCTTCAACAAGAGCCTTGACATAATCACGGCGCTCCTGAACCTTTTCATGACTCATATAACGGGGGCACTGACTCGTTTTAAGATAGTGCATACAAATCTGTGTAAGCACATCTTCGCCCTCTTTGATTATAATTTCCTGTCTGCCCGGCAAAGCACCGAAGCAATATCTGTCCGCAACGACAAGTGCTCCGCTGTCTTCAATAAGAGACGTAAACTCAGGATCATCCATCTCCGAACCGACAACAACAATTTTCGCTCTGAAATTCTTTTTTGAATCAGCTTCCCTTGTTTTAAGTTCTTCTGCAGTTTCACGAAGAGCGGGAAGTATAAGAGACTTAGGACAACAGTATGTAACAAGATTGAGAATATGGTACTCGTAACCTGTGATTCTCGGATTTTCCTCTTTACGGTAATTGCCGATCTCCGTCATAAGGCGGCAAACCTCATTATGCTCCTCAACAGCCTTGCGAAGCGCTTCATCGGAAACATCCACACCGTACACCTCATTGAGCTTATCAAGAATTTTGATTCTTGTCTGCTTCACATAGTGTCTTATGGTATGATCCTCAATTTTAAAGGGCATATCAAGAAATGTGAGGAAAAACTTCTCTTCCGGCACAAGATTCAGAAGTTCAAAATGCTCTGCTGTTCTGTTCATTTCAGAGCAGGTCTCAGAAGCAAGCAAAGCGTTCAGGAAGTTATAGCCTCCCTCAATCGCTCTTTCAAGAATTGCCTTTGAATATCCGCAAAGGAAGTTACTCATATAATAGGTCGCTATATCCATCGAGCCCGTACGCGGCGCACGAAGTCTGACAGAAAAGCAGTTTCCGCAATTTAGAAGAACCTCCGGTATATGGTAACACGTATAGCCGAGAGCTATACCTCCGTCAGCTTTTGCTTTTTGCACAAGATCGTTATTTGCGTCCTGCAAAAGCTTTTCAAATTCATAAAGATGCTTTAAATCCTTCATACCCTTCTCCTTATAATATTTCTAATTTTTCCAAAGCTTTCTTTACTCCCTTTACTACGTTGGAGTCATCGGGCAGCTTTGTGATATTTTTTCCTTCTATATCATAGACTGCAAGGTTTTTATCGTTTTCTATATAAGACAAAACGGGAATACCGTCTATCTTTATATGCGGTATCATACTCTCGTCAGGAATACGGTTGACGATTGCGCCTATTTTTTTATACATAACAAGCTCATCGGCAACACTTTTTATGGTGCTTATAACCTGAGTTCCCTTCTTACTTGCATCTGTAAGCAGCAGAAGATGCGTGACCTTTTCCATAACTCTGCGGTTAATCTGCTCTACGCCTGCCTCACCGTCGATTACAACGTAATCAAAGTCTGCCGAAAGAAGACTTATTACCTCTTTGAGATATGCATTTATTTTGCAGTAACAGCCTGCACTTTCAGGTCTGCCCACAGCAATAAAAGCAAAGCCGTCTGTTTCAACAAGTGCGTCGAAAATTTTATATCTTGCATCCCCTAAAACCTCAATTGCGGATTTGGTGTTTCCTGCCTCAACATTTGCAACAATTTCCTTGCGGATATCATCAACGGTGGTTGTAACCTCAATACCCAGAGCGGTAGAAAGTCCCACGGCCGGGTCTGCATCAATGGCAAGTATTTTTTTATCGGGATAAGCCTCAACAAGCAGCTTTACAATAGTGGCAGAAACAGAGGTTTTTCCTACTCCGCCCTTACCCGAAAGAGCTATAATTACAGCGTTTTTCTCCATAGTACGCCTCCTTGAAGTGCAATTAATTTATTATAACAAACAAAAATACTTTTTTCAACAAAATGTAAGAATTATAAGCTGTTTTATACAAAAAGAAGCACTTTTTCAAGTGCTTCTCGGCTGACTTGTTGACTTTTACCGCTTTGCTTTAAATATTTTTGTTCTTTCTAATAGGATTATCATTATCGGTATAATTATAAGCTGAATTATAATACCCGGCACAGCATTTACAACCGCACCTGCCCAGAACTTCGAAAAATTGAATCTCGTCACATCAAGTCCCATACAGAAAAACTGAACTATACCCCAGACCAATCTGCCGGAAATCATTGATAAAAGAAGTGAAATATAAATACTGACCGTTTTTTTCGGCAGCAGCCGATAGAAAAGGCCTGATATCAATCCGTACGCAGCAAGCTCAAATGCCATTGCAAAGGCATTAGGAAACAAAACCGGCATTCCGAGCGTCAGAGAACGCAGCAACGGCGCTATGAAGCCGACGGCGAGTCCCCACGGTGCTCCGCAGACATATCCGCATAGAATTACGGGTATATGCATCGGGCACAGCTTTGAGCCTATCTGAGGCAGCTGACCTGTTAAAAACGGCAGTACGAAAGCCATAGCAAGAAACATTGCAGAAAGAGCAAGATTAAGTGTGCTCTGTTTTTTCATAAGAAATCCTTTCTTTTACACAAAAAAGGTGCAGTTTTCCCTTCAGGGAGAACAACACCTTCATAGCATCGTAAATCAAATTTTAAAAACATAAAAAAGAACTTCTGTTCATACAATTATTCTTCTGAATAATTTATTATATTGTACCATTCAGTACATAAAAAAGTCAAGTGTTTTTATCCATGATTGTCTGTAACTTTAACAGAGCATCCTCGATGAGAGAGGTTAACGTCAGATTGGAAACCCCTGCGACAAGATTTTCACATTTATTTATAGGTATAAGAATTTTTGAAGCCGTACTCTGACCGACAGCAACAGCCATAGCCGGGGTTATTTCTCCGTAAAGTGAATCTGCAATAACAATACCTATCGGACCGATAATTACGTCGGCTTTACGGCATGCAACAATAACCGGATTTTCACCGGTTGCTGCTTTTTTCGCTCCCGCCTTAACCATTGAGGTTGTTGCGGCAGCATTTGTACCTATCGCCATTAAATCAACTTCGGAATAACGGCTGATGACAGCCTTGATTATCTGACTGCCGAGTTGACCGCCCTGCCCGTCAATTATAAGTATATTCATATATAACACCTCTGTGAACTCATATTCCTCGGGATGATTATATCACACCTAATCTGAACCATAGTTTATTATTCGTTTTTTATCTCACTATTCCAAATTCCATTCAAACTTGTTCCAATGTTCTTTTTCTTTTGATAACAGTTCTTTAACTTGAGGAACAATAGAACCGGCAAACGCAACTGTATTCTCATGAGAAAAATATATCGCCCAAGAAAAATCCTTATCGGTATAAATCATTTCAAGACCACCATAGCCAACTAATTCAGCAGTTTCAGTACAATTTGGAGGTCTGAAATCATTTTCACCATATCCATACAGATGTGTTTGAGGAAACCCTATCATCTGTTCAAACTGTTTTATGTATGGCTCAAAATAGTCGAACATAATAAAGAACTTTTCTGAAATCTCTTCAGGTTCATCACTAACAAGCGGAAACCAATATGATGTATTCACATATCCCCAAACAGAGCGAAACTTCTCTTGCAATTCAGATGCTTCCAAGCCGACAATTATTCGCTCATACGGAATATTCACCACAGCAAGGTTTTCTTCTGATAGAATTTCTTCTAAAAAATCACGAAATTCTTTATTTATCTTATCAACAATATAATTCACCAAACTATTCTGAGGGTTTAAAACAGAAGCTTCATAATGTATATCGATAAGATTCAACACTTCATTTTTAAAATCCTTTTTACTTTCAAACGGTTTATCTATGAGGGTCAACAATTTAAACTCAAGTTCATACGCGAGCTGATAACCTACGTACAAAATACCCTTATTTTCTTGATACGCTCTTTGATAGACATCGGCTTTGTTTTCACACCATAATTTTAAATGGTTGATTATATTGTTGAACATCATAAAGCACCTCCAAAACCTTATTTGTCTGAATAATTATATCACGGCTAATACGAAATTACAATCGGGTGAGGGTGTCTTTCCGTTTGCCTGAAGGGTAACATCATTGTGCCGTAAGGCACACTTCGTTGGCGTAGCCACTTCATTTGCCGTAAGGCAACTTTGTCTCATTTTAGAACCTTGTTCGACAAATAAGAATTGGTCTAACTGGTACAATCACCAGTCTACCGCAATGTCAACTGATTTATTGTACACGGTAATGAACGGATAAGAATGGTCGTTGCGCTTGAAGAATACCCATTGTTCTTGTTCATTATCAAAATGGTGGTAGCCGTTCTTTACAAACAGTTCAATACTTATACTGTTGTCCAAACAAATGGTGACATCGTGCAGAGCATTGACATTCACAGATATTACCGTGCCACCTACTATTTTAGCTCTGTTTTGTTCAACAAAATACCACTCATCGTTATTTTCTTCTACATCGCTATCCCAACTTTGGTAATCCAAAGTCGTTACAAGAATATCATTTTCGCAAATAATGCGAGTAAGACATTGTGAATGGAGTTCAAATTCTTCAAAACTAAACATCATCATTTCGCAAGCAAGATTTATTGCATCTAACCGTTTGCCAATAGTTTGTTTTAGCAATTCCTTTAACTGATTATTATAATCCATATTTTCTCCTAAATTATTTTTGTCAAAATGATTATACCATAAGTAATCTAAAATTACAATCGGGTGCGGGTGTCTTTCCGTTTGCCCGAAGGGCAACTGAATCAATGCGAAGCATTGTATATCATCAATTCCGCAAGGAATTGCATATCATCAAAACGAAGTTTTGTATATCATCAAGCCGACAGAAATGCACACCTAAAGGTGTGATGAGATACAAATGCGACTTGTCGCATTTGGTGATATACACGCTAAAGCGTGATGATATACCAAGCCTGTCGGCTTGGATAAAAAAATTAAGGACTTCAAAGAAGTCCTTAATTTTTTGGCAGTACTACCCAAATCTGAACCATTGTTTATTTCTGTTTAAATCTCCCACTCAGCAAGCCATTCTGCAAATTCTCTGTAAATAGCTTCCATTTCTTTTTCGTATGTATCAGCATTATTCATCTTATACTGACTTCTGCCATCACCAAATGAACCGCTGTATTCGGTAGTTGTTGCATATTCCTCTGCTTTGAGATCTGCAAATGCACGTTCTGCAAGTGATTTTGCCTTTTTGATATTCTCAACAAGAGTTATAAAATCTGTAGTGCTTACTTCTTCGATAGTTTTTATCATAGAATCAAAATAACCTTCAGCATAGCCGTAATTAAACTGAGCACCTTCAGTTTCTATAAAATTGATTGCATCTGTCGGGTACAGATAGTCTTTGCCACCCTCAAATTCAGCAGTGTATGTGGGCCAAAAGCAAAGAAAGTTTACATACTCATACATATTATAAACATCACTTATTACTTCTGTAGAAGCGAGCTGCTGCCAAAGCTTCATCTTATCGGACATTTCACTTGTATCAACTTCGGTATAGGTTGCATCAGTGATTCTGTAACCGTATTCATAGCCGTATTCGTCGGTATAGTCACCGAACTCAAGGGTACCCGTAACTTTTATAGCTCTGTCGGTAAACTCAAAAGAGTCACCGCTTTTCGCATAAACAGCCATTGTGTTTGAAAGTTGTGTTGTGTTTGGCACACAGAAAGGACAGCTCTGATAAGGCAGATTCATCAAGTACATAAAACTACCGTTAATCGGTGAAAGAGTTGACATATAGCCAATGATGTTTACCTCCTTACCGTCAAGCTTCTGCATAGCTTCAACACTGTTAGCCTGAGAGAAACTCAGGGTATTGCCCATAGTTTCATTACCCCCGTTATCGTTACTGCAGGAAACAAACATGAACACAGCAAGACAGGAAACAAGAATTAATACGATTACTTTTTTCATTGCGAAACACCGTCCTTTTTAGACATATTCACCGTACAGATAACGGTTGGAAGCACACTTATGACAAATACAACAGCCATAATCATCAACTCAACGGGATAGATTTTTGCCGTATCAAGAACAATACCCATTGAAGATACATAACCACCCATAAGCACAAGACAAAGCCTTGAAGCAGCAAAGGCGAGTATTGTAGAAATCAGACCGATGATGCCATTCTGAATGATGTATACAAGATTGATCTTATTCATACCGATACCTATAAGTCGCATAAGTGCAATTTCTTTTTTCGAGTCATACATATTCAGAAGAGTGATAACCGAGATGATAAAGATGTTCATTATGAGGATTATGATGCAAAGTATGTAAACTATCGTGGTGCTCATATCAACGTTTTCAAGAACTTCCCTCAGAACTTCTGACGGATTGATAACGAGAAGCTTTGAATTTTCACCGTACTCTGCCGAAAGCTGACTATAGGCATTGAAGCTTTTACTCTTTACAAGAATTGCACATACAT
>JAZULG010000001.1:0-15877 GCA_045603005.1 Acutalibacteraceae bacterium | reverse complement strand
AAGAACAGCCTCACGCTTTTTTGTCTCTGCCTCATTCACCGCCTGATTTACAATACGGGTAGCCTCTTCATTAGCAGAGCCGATCATGGCCTCAGCGGGCTTTTTTCTATGAGCAGAGCCCGCAACAAAGCCTATAACAGCGGCAATAACAGCGCAAACTGCAGCAATCACGATTGCTACAACTAACTTAATTTCCAAAGTAGCAGCACCTCCTTCTTTCTGATTTTCTGCGGTAACATATTTCACGGCATATAGCCCGTAATATCACCTGTGTGTGTCATCAAAAGAATTACAGTAACTTACTCGAACGATAGTATTCCACACTATCTTGACTATTTTATAACAAAATACACAATATGTCAAGTATAAAGCAAGGGAAAAGTGTTAAAAAATATTATATAAAAGCGGAGAGTTTTCCTCACACTGTATCAAGGCAATATATATCCGGATATTTGTAACGTCGGTATGAATTTTTTTATACAATCTGCTTATTTAAGCTTTCTTTAAGGTTACAAAAATATACTGAGATTGTGCGGTGGAAACAGATTTGTGTTTTTTCCGATTTTTCACAAATCTACCCTCCTTTCCATCGCACTCCCCTCTCCTTTCAAATATGCACGAAGAGAAGCCGGCCTGTCAGGGTCGGCTTCTCTCATTTTTATTTTCTCAGCTTATTTTATGACAATATTCTTTCTGCTGCGGTGATAAACTCTTTTTCACATCACCAAAAAGAAAGGAAAATCTCTATGATATGCAGAAACTGTAAATTCAATCTCCAAGGCAGCGAAAAGTTCTGTCCGAATTGCGGCGCTCCCCTTTGTAAGGAAACAGAAAGCTCCGCTACGCCCCAAGCCACCGCACCCGAGGCACCGGAAATATTCTTCACCCCCGTAAAGCAGGAAGAAACCGGACCTGAAATTTTCCGAAGTGAGAGTGCCGCAGAAAAAAAGGAATCTGATGCACCCCCTCCGAAAAAAAGCTGCTCAAAAAGCTCCTCCAAGGCTCCCGTTATGCTGATGCTTGTGCTCATAATCGCAGTGCTCACCGTAGGAGTTTTCGTTGCCGCTGAAAAATTCAACATTGCACCTACCCTTCTGAGCTATCTCAACAGCGGAGTACGCAGTGAAACAGATGCGCAGGAAGACGAGCTTGTCTATTCCCCCGAAAAAAAGCCGCAGCCTTCCCCCGGGAGCGGTACTGTAGCACCTGACATAAGCTACGCTCCCACCGAGGCCTTCGTTGCTAAAATCAACATCCTTTCCCTGAGGAAAGGACCTTCCGATGCCTACGGTCTTATCAGAAGCCTCGATGCAGGCACTCCCCTGCAGATTGTGGGAGGTACCGCCGTAACCGACTCGTGGATATACATCTATCTGCCCGCTGATGAATGCTACGGATGGGTCAACGCCGCCTTCGTGAGCCTTTATACATACACCGAACCCACCTCAGAGGCTCAGATGAGGGAATACCTCGCATTTTCAGAAAAAGAGTAAAAGCAAATCCGTCAGCATCAGCCGACGGATTTTTATTTGTTTTAAGGTTACCGTAATATCATTACAGTGTAGTATAAATTTTAATATAATTAATACTTATACATATTGAAAATGAAACCGTACCTGTGATATAATTAAACGTAAGTCTTGTACGGCGGAAAGGATGATTTTATGAGACTTTTACTTGCTGAAGATGAGAAGGAGCTTTCCAAGGCTCTCTGCGCAATTTTAAAGCACAATAACTATTCAGTTGACGCCGTATATAACGGTCAGGATGCCCTCGATTACGGCCTTGCGGAAAACTATGACGGCATTATCCTTGACCTTATGATGCCAAAGAAAAACGGACTCGAGGTGCTTCGTGAGCTTCGCAGCGCAGGTATTTCAACGCCCGTTATTATCCTCACTGCAAAAAGTGAGGTTGAGGACAGAATCCTCGGTCTTGATACCGGCGCTGATGACTATCTTACAAAGCCCTTCAATATGGGTGAGCTTCTTGCAAGAATACGTGCGCTGACAAGACGTAAATCCGAATTTTCACCGAATATTCTCACCTTTGGAAACATCTCTCTCAACAGAGAGACCTTTGAGCTTTCCTGCAGCAATGAGCAGCTGCGTCTGGGAAACAAGGAATTCCAGATGCTTGAAATGCTTATCACAAGTCCCGGAAGGCTTATTTCTACCGAGCAGTTTATGGACCATATCTGGGGCTATGATTCCGAGGCGGAAATCAACGTTGTGTGGGTATACATATCCTATCTGAGAAAGAAGCTTTCTTCTATCGGTGCAAATGCAGAAATCAAGGCAGTAAGAGGCGTAGGTTATACGCTGGAGGAAAAGAAATGCTGAAAAAACTTCAACACAAGTTTATGATAATTTCCTTTTTTGCCCTTGCGAGCCTTATAACGGTACAGATGCTAGCGGTTAACGCCGTAACAATATATCAGAGAGATGCGGACCTGAAAAAAACGCTTCTCGTTATCGCGGAAAACAACGGCAGACTTCCTGACAGCTTCGGCGCAGACGACTTTCTTGAGGATTTTGTTCATCCGATTATCGGCTACAAGCCACCTGAGAAAACACCCTATTCCGAAAGGTACTTCTACGTCGAAATAGAAGGTAATGTGGTTACCGACATATACACCGAAAGTAATCCTACCGTTGACGATAAAATGGCATACCGGTATGCCTCAGACGTATTCGGCTCCGACGAAGGCTTCGGCTATAAGGATAATTATATGTATCTCAATGAAAAGAGAGGCAGCGAAACACTTATTGTCTTTATCGATTTTCAGAAGGAGATAGACGATGCCATCACTCTGGCTACGGTTTCTCTTCTGGTCGGTCTGATAACGATGATACTCATTCTAATCCCTGTTTACTGGCTTTCAAAGTGGGCAATCAAGCCTATCGCCGATAACATGAATAAGCAGAAGCAATTCATCACCGATGCGGGTCACGAACTGAAAACGCCTATCGCCGTTATCTCAGCCAATACTGAGGTGCTTGAAATGTGCGAGGGTGAAAACGAATGGCTCACAAGCATCAAAAATCAGACAGTACGTATGGACGGTCTTGTAAGAAATCTCGTTACTCTCGCAAAGGCTGACGAGTCAAAAATTAAAATACGGACAGTAAAATTCAACCTCAGTGAGGCTGTTTCGGATACCGCTTCAGGCTTTGAAACAGCCGCAATCCACGCCAACAGAAATTTAGCAGTCAACGTTGCTGAAAACATATACTACCGCGGAGAGGAATCCGAAATAAGGCAGCTTATTTCCATTCTCTGCGACAATGCAATCAAGTATTCCGATGAGCAGGGTATTATCAGCCTTAACCTCTATAAAAGCGGTAAGAGCATCGTCATTGATATGTATAATACCTGCGAGCACGTAGACCCCGACTCTGTTTCGAGACTTTTCGACCGCTTTTACAGAGCTGACGAATCACGCTCAAGGGAAACCGGCGGCTACGGCATCGGTCTTTCAATAGCGAAGGCCATCGTTGAAAGGCACAAGGGTAAAATCCGCGCCTTTACCAATGGTACAACGGCTATAACCTTCAAAATCACATTATAACACTTAAGGCAGGTGAAATTATGGCAGGCTTCACCAAGGTTTTTGAAAGAAGCGAAAAAAAATACATCATTACAAGAGAGCAGAAGCAGGAGCTTCTCTACGCTCTCAGAGACAAGCTGACACCTGACAAGTACGGCGAAAGCACCATAAACAACATCTACTTCGACACCCCTGACTACCGTCTTATCCGCGCCTCAATCGAGAAGCCCACGGTATATAAGGAAAAGCTCAGAATCCGCTCCTACGGACATCCGAATGCTGACACAAACGTTTTCGTAGAGCTGAAAAAGAAGTATAAGGGCGTTGTTTATAAAAGACGTGTGGATATGACCTATCTTCAGTCTATTCTGTATCTTTGTAAGCATCAGCCTCCGCCGGAGGAGTCTCAGGTCACAAGGGAGATAGACTACTTTGTTTCCTTTTACAAAAAGCTCAGACCTGCAGTTTCGCTTTTCTATGACCGTATGGCATATTATTCCGCAGATGACCCGGACCTTCGTCTTACCTTTGACACAAACATCCGCTTCAGAAACAAGGATTTTGACATCAGCAAGGGCGATTACGGATATCTGCTTATGGGACCCGAGCAATCGGTGCTCGAAATCAAGGCGGCAGGGGCAATGCCGCTTTGGCTTACCCATGAGCTTGACAGGCTCAGGATTTATCCCCACCCCTACTCAAAATACGGCAACGCATACAAACTGATGCTTTCAGCAAAAAACAGAAACGATCTTAAAATATATCAATCAACAAGATAAAAAATCGGAGGACAAAAAAATGCAAGCAATCTTTCAGTCAATTCTGACACTCAACATCACATTCACATCATTTATCGTCTGCCTTATCACCTCTATAGTAATAGGCTTTGTTATTGCCTTTAGCTATATGAAAACAAGCAAGCGTTACACAAACAGCTTCGTAGTAACCCTCGCCCTTCTTCCCGCAGTTGTTCAGATTGTCATTATGATGGTTAACGGCAACCTCGGTGCAGGCGTTGCAGTTGCAGGTGCCTTCAGCCTTGTCCGCTTCAGAAGTATTCCCGGCACCGCAAAGGAAATCGGCTTTATCTTCATCGCTCTCGCCTCAGGTCTTGCAACGGGTATGGGCTTCATCGCCTTCGCTCTCATCTTTACGGCAGTGCTTTGTGCAATGTCCTTCGTTTATCATATTATCGGCTTCGGCGGCAGAAATATCTCCGGCAAAAAGAAGCTTACAATCGTTATCCCCGAGTCACTTGACTACACAGGTGTTTTCAACGATATCTTCAGAAAGTATCTTTCAAGCTGTGAGCTTGTAAATGTAAAGACTACCAATCTCGGCTCACTTTTCAAGCTTAAGTACGAAATCGTTTTCAAGGATTCCCGTAAGGAAAAGGCATTCATTGATGACCTTCGTACAAGAAACGGCAACCTTGAAATCATCTGCAGCAAGGCTGAGCTCGATCAGGATATACTTTAATTTTAAAAAATACAAATCGGAAATACTTAGCAAAGGAAAGTATTTTTATGATTTTAAAGTCTTTATTCAGATCCGTACCGCTTATTCTTTTAGTTGTTGTTATGGCAACTATCCTTGCCGCCTGCTCTGAGGAGAAGCTCTCCGACACTACGGGCGAGTCTCTTATCTCGACAACAGATAGCTCCTCTCAACAGCAGCAGAGCAGCTCTGCCGTGAGCTCTTCCGATGAGGATGAAATTAAAATTGAAACCTACATCAATCTGGCGGATAGCAACACTATCGTAAACGGAAGCGGAGCAACCTTTGAAAACAACACTCTCACAATAACCGAACCGGGTACATATTCACTCACGGGTACTCTGTCGGACGGAAAAATCTATGTAAATACGGACATTGAGGATAAAAAGGTTAAGCTTTACCTCAACGGTGCCGACATAAGCTGCAGCACCGATGCTCCGATTTATATAGAAAACTCCCCCGATGAAACGGTTATCATTCTTGCAACGGGAAGCGTGAATAATCTTTCCGACACTGCAAGAGAGGTCCCCACCGATGAAACTGCCGACTACGCAACGGCGGTTATCTATGCGAAGGATGACCTTCAGCTTGAGGGCGGCGGTACTCTCAACGTAACTGCAAGCTTCAACAAAGGTATTTTTTCTAAAAACGATATAGATATCCGTGGCGGTATCATTAACATCACAAGCGTTGATGACGGCATCAGAGGCAAGGAAAGCGTAGAAATTTCCGACGGTACACTAAACATTATCTGCGGCGGCGACGGCATACGTACCAACGAAACCGCAGAAGAAGGCAAGGGTAATATCGACATTCAGGGCGGCAGCGTCACAATAAGCAGTGACCTTGACTGCATCCAGTCCGTTGTGGATATCAGCATTTCCGGCGGCAGCTTCAACCTCACCTCAGGCGGCGGTTCAACGGGAGCTTCCCTGAATCAGGGCAATGATTTCGGTATGGGCGGCAGTCCTATGGGTGGCAATCCTCCTGCAGGCGACAAGCCTATGGGCGGCGGTCAGCGTCCCGATGATATTGGCGGAAGAGGCCCCGGAGGCTTTGACAGATACGGTGACAGGATGCCCGACAACAGCAGTGCAAACGAAAGCACCTCAGAGGACACACCCTCAACAAAGGGCATCAAGGCTGACGGAAAAATCACCGTAAGCGGCGGCACCTTCTCAGTCAGTTCCCTTGATGATGCCATCCACGCATTAAACCTTGACATAAACGGCGGTACCTTCTCTCTTAAAAGTGACGATGACGGTATCCACGCCGATGAAACGGTCAGTATACAAGGTGCGGATATAAATGTAGAATACTCCTATGAAGGCATTGAGGGTACTGTTATAAACATAAACAGCGGTAACATCTCAATTCTTTCAAGCGATGACGGCTTCAACGCCGCAGGAGATACCGACACGGGCAGAAATCCGATGGCGGCGGACTATAGCTGCATTATCAATGTTTCCGACGGATATATTCTCATAAATTCAGGCGGTGACGGTGTGGACTCCAACGGCAACGTCAACCAGACCGGCGGTACTATTATCGTATTCGGCCCCGAAAACGGTGCAAACGGAGCCCTCGACTACGGTGGCACCTACACTATAAGCTCAGGCACTCTCCTTGCAACGGGAAGTACAGGTATGGCTCCGAGCGTAACCGGTGACGGCATCGGCGTTCTTGCCTTCACATATTCCTGCAGGGCGGATACGCTCAACGCAATTACAGATAAAAACGGCAACAGCCTTATCGGCTTTCTCTCACCGAAAAGCTTCGGTACGGTCGTTTTTGCAAGCGACAGTCTTAAGTACGGCGAAAGCTACGATGTTTACTCTGACGGCTCATACAGTACCGAAAGTAGCGACGGAGTATATCTCGAAGGCGAATATACCGCAGGCACTCTTATGGGAAGTCTTTTATTATCTTGACAAATACAAATAAAAATGATAAAGTATACAGGTTGATTATAAGTAAGGAAAGGTGAATTAAATGTCAGGCCACTCAAAATGGAGTACCATTAAAAGAAAAAAAGAAAAGACTGACGGTGCAAGAGCAAAAATCTTCACCAAAATCGGTCGTGAAATCTCAATAGCAGTCCGTGACGGCGGTCCCGACCCCGCATCAAACTCAAAGCTTAAGGATGTTATCGCAAAGGCTAAGGCAAACAATGTGCCTAACGATAACATTGAAAGAATCATCAAAAAGGCTTCAGGTGAAGCAGGCGGCGCTAACTACGAGGCTATTATGTATGAGGGCTACGGCCCCTCAGGCATCGCAGTTATTGTTGAAACTCTTACAGATAACCGCAACCGTACCGCAGGTGAAATGCGCCACTATTTCGACAAGAACAAGGGTAATCTCGGTCAGCAGGGCTGTGTTTCCTTCATGTTCACACGCTACGGTGTTATCGTTATCGAAGCCGAAGACGTTGACGAAGACAAGCTTATGGAGGATGCACTCGAAGCAGGTGCAGTTGACTTCATCACCGACGAAGAGGATGTATACGTTATCCGCACCGAGCCCAACGATCTCGGTCTTGTACGCGATGATCTCGACGCTAAGGGCTACAAGTTCGTTTCCGCCGAGGTAGAATACGTTGCCAACACAGAAACCGCTCTCACCAACGAGGATGATCTCAAGATGATGGGAAGACTTCTCGAAATGCTTGAGGATAATGACGACGTTCAGAACGTATGGCACAACCTTGAGAACGAGGATGATTTACCGTAAGGCACTGTGCTGAGTAGTCAGGCACCCTCTCCGTCACGGCGTTGCCGTGCCACCTCTCCCGGAGGGAGAGGCAAGTTAAACTTGTTTATATAACAGTACACCCGCCACAACTAGGTGACGGGTGTATTATTTTATTCTGATTGCTCAATCCACGTTTCTCCGTTATAGCTGAATGTCTGTATTCCCATGTCGCCTGTATAAACTATAACATTATTTTTTTCGTCGATATTAAGAGTTTTGAAATCCCATGAACGCCATTCATCGCTCTCATAAACGATGTTTCCTTGCCTATCCTCTATATAAAAGCTTACCGTTTTTTCTACTGTGGGCACAACTGTAAATTCATTATTTTCCAACACCCAACTGCTCGTATCAGGTTTTCCGGAAAACAGCATATTGATAAAAAGACCGGGAAGAACATAATTAAATATCAGAAAAAGACTTATAACGCTTATCACTAAAATTATCAATACTTTTTTCTTTTTCATTTTAATTACCTCCGATAATTTGTGCTTTTATTATATCACCATAAAGCAAAAAAAACAATGTTTTATTAAAAATCTTTAGTTTTTCTTAAGGTTTGACATAGAAAAAAACACAAGGGACACGGCAAGCCGCGTCCCTACGGTATCGTTATTTCGCATATGAAATGCCCAAAGAGCATCCCTGACTACAGACTACTGGCTACTTATTCAGCAACTGCGATTGCCTCAACCTCAACAAGGCCACCCTTGGGGAGTGTCTTCACTGCAACACAGCTTCTTGCGGGAGTGTTTGTAATATACTTTGCATAAACTGCATTGAAGGCGGCAAAGTATGCCATATCAGCGAGGAAGCAGGTTGTTTTTACTATTTTTCCATAGTCTGAGCCTGCCTCTTTGAGAATCTCGCCGAGGTTTTTGAGTGCCATTTCTGCCTGCTCGGTAACTGTTGTGCCTGCAAAGTCGCCGGTTTTCGGGTCAAGACCTAACTGACCTGAGGTGTAAACCATACCGTTAACCTTCATAGCCTGACAGTAGGGGCCGATAGCGGCAGGTGCATTTGTTGTTGAAATTTTTTCGATCATAATAATTCTCCTTTATAGTAAGCTTTTTATAAACTGCTCTGCAGCTCTCGGTGAACGGCTACCTCTTGAGAGTGCAAAAGCTTCCGCCTTAACATCGAGCTGTGATTTTTCAAGTGTTATACCGTTTCTCTCGGCAAGCTCATGTACAATATCGAGATAAAGTCCTCTGTTGGGCTTCTGAAAATATACCGTAAGTCCGAAACGGTCGGAAAGGGAGAGAAGCACCTGCATTGTATCGTTGCGATGTACATCGTCTGTACCCGTACGGTCGGCAAAGCTTTCTTTTACAATATGCCTTCTGTTGCTTGTTGCATAAATTACCGCGTTACCGCTCTTTGACACCGCAGAGCCCTCAAGCACAGCCTTGAGCATACTGAAGCAATCGTCATTTTTGTTGAATGAAAGGTCGTCGATGAAAATGATGAACTTCAGCGGATTTTCTGCGATAGTACCCATAACATAGGAAAGGGCGAAAAGCTGATCCTTGCGAAGCTCAATAAGGCGTACTCCCCTGTCACGGTAAAAGTTTGCACAAGCCTTTACGGTTGAGGATTTACCCGTACCCGCATCACCGCAGAGAAGTACATTCTGAGCGGGTCTGCCCTCGGTGAGTGCCCTCGTATTTTCGAGCACCTGCTTACGCTCAGCTTCATATCCCACGAAGGAATCAATACTTATTGTGTCGGCAACCTCAACGGGTACTATTTTATTATTCTCAACACGGAACATGGAATGAGTGGCAAATATACCGTAGCCGAGAGTGTCTACATTCTTTATTCTTTCACCGTAGAACTCTTCAAAATCGGTGTATTCGTTGTCGAATAAGGGAAGATAGCCCTCATAGCTCCATTCCTTACGGAAAAAGTCGGGGGTAAGACGTGAAAGCTCGGATAAAAGCTTCAGCTCCTCTTTAAGATTTACTTTAAGAGACTCTGCAACCTCTTTCCCCGTGGCAACCGCCTTTATATAGGAATTTTCATCCTCAATTATGAGTGTTTTGAGCACCTCGCTGAAGCTGCCGCCGCTTTTTGCAAGAAGAGATACGAATTCACCGAAATGGGTAAGTCTTTCGTCGGTGCTCTCCGCCTTTAAAAGGGATAAAAGCACGGAAAGCTCATCCTTTTTTAAAAGATTACGAAAAACCGTAAGGGTCGAAAGTCTGTTTTTAAGCTCTGTGACTGTCATACCGTCACCGCCTTTCAGTTTAAAACTCGTTGATTACCGCACCCTTATCTGCTGAGGATACGATTGAAGCATATCTTCTCAGATAGCCCTTGATATCTGTCTTGACCTTAAGGGGCATTTCTGCCTTTCTCCTTGCGATTTCCTCATCGATTACCTTAAGCTCAATTTTATACTCGGGGATGTTGATTGAAATAATGTCCCCTGTTTTAACGTAAGCAATAAGTCCGCCGCGTACTGCTTCGGGTGAAACGTGACCGATAGCCGCACCTCTTGTTGCTCCTGAGAAGCGTCCGTCAGTGATAAGAGCAACGTCCTTGTCGAGTCCCATACCTGCAATAGCAGAGGTGGGTGAAAGCATTTCTCTCATACCGGGTCCGCCTGAGGGGCCCTCGTAACGGATAACAACAACGTCACCCTTGACGATTTCACCGCCGTAAATTGCGGCAATAGCCTCTTCCTCACTGTCATATACCTTTGCGGGACCCTCGTGCACAAGCATTTCGGGTGCAACCGCACTTCTCTTTACAACACAGCCGTCCTTTGCAAGGTTACCCTTGAGTACGGCAATACCGCCTGTCTTCGAGAAGGGGTTTTCAATTGTTCTTACAACCTCACCGTCAGCGGCAAGGGCATTTTCAATATTCTCGCCCATTGTTTTACCTGTGCAGGTCATAACTGAGGTGTCAAGAAGTCCGAGCTTTGTAAGCTCCTTGAGTACTGTATAAACGCCGCCTGCCTCGTTGAGATCCTCCATATATGTTGGACCTGCAGGAGCAAGATGACAAAGGTTGGGAGTAACCTCACTGACTGCATTAGCCATATCAAGGTTGAATTCTATACCAAGCTCATTTGCAATCGCAGGGAGATGAAGCATACTGTTTGTACTACAGCCGAGCGCCATATCAGCGGTAAGTGCATTCTTTATGGCGGCGGGAGTCATAATGTCTCTCGGACGGATATTGTTCTTAACAAGCTCCATAATCTGCATACCTGCGTGCTTTGCAAGCTCAATTCTCTTTGAATAAACCGCAGGAATTGTACCGTTACCCTGAAGTCCCATACCGAGTACCTCTGTAAGGCAGTTCATTGAATTGGCGGTATACATACCTGAGCATGAACCGCAGGTGGGACAGGTGTTTTCCTCCCACTTTGTAAGCTCAGCGGTATCGATTTTACCCGCCTTATATGCGCCTACAGCCTCAAACATACTTGAAAGGCTTGTCTTTTTGCCGTGCATTCTGCCTGCAAGCATAGGGCCGCCGGAAACAAAAATCGTGGGTATATTAAGTCTTGCCGCAGCCATAAGAAGACCGGGCACATTCTTATCGCAGTTGGGAATCATAACAAGACCGTCAAAGCCGTGAGCCATAACCATAGCCTCGGTTGAGTCGGCAATAAGGTCTCTTGTTACGAGTGAGTACTTCATACCCACGTGACCCATAGCAATACCGTCGCAGACAGTAATTGCGGGGAACATTATGGGAGTACCGCCCGCCATAGCAACGCCGAGCTTTACCGCCTCGGCAATTTTATCAAGATTTATGTGACCGGGTACGATTTCATTGTGTGATGAAACAATACCGATAAGAGGTCTCTTCTGCTCCTCGTCGGTGAGACCGAGAGCGTGATAAAGGCTTCTGTGAGGTGCGTTGTGGAAGCCCTCAACGATTGTATCTTTAATCATTTTGTTTCTCCTTCCGAGAAAGACACTAGTCCCTATTTTCTAGTCCCTATTCCCTTCATATAAACTTATTATGGGCTGTTGCAATAATGCAACAGCCCTTTTAATGCTATTAGTTGTTAATAAGCTTATCCTCGTCGCTCCATGAGTAAAGCTTTCTGATTTCCTTACCTACAACCTCTGCAGGGTGCTCTGCAGCAATCTTACGCATAGCATTGAAGTGTACCTGTGAGGAAGCGTCTGACATATCAAGAAGGAAGTCCTTGGCGAAGGTGCCGTCCTGAATATCCTTGAGAACCTTCTTCATAGCCTTCTTGGTTTCCTCTGTAATAATCTTGGGTCCTGTGATGTAGTCGCCGTATTCAGCAGTGTTGGAAATTGAATATCTCATACCCTCGAAGCCGCTCTGATAAATAAGGTCAACGATAAGCTTCATTTCGTGGATACATTCAAAGTAAGCGTTTCTTTCGTCGTAGCCTGCTTCAACAAGAGTCTCGAAGCCTGCCTGCATAAGTGCACAAACACCGCCGCAAAGAACAGCCTGCTCACCGAAGAGGTCTGTTTCTGTTTCTGTTCTGAAGGTTGTTTCAAGAACGCCTGCACGTGCGCCGCCGATGCCGAGAGCATAAGCGAGAGCGATTTCAAGAGCGTCACCTGTTGCATCCTGCTCAACAGCTACAAGGCAGGGAACACCCTTGCCGAGCTGATATTCGCTTCTTACTGTGTGACCGGGACCCTTGGGTGCAATCATAACAACGTTTACATTCTTGGGGGGCTTGATACAGCCGTAGTGAATGTTGAAGCCGTGTGCAAATGCAAGAGTCTTGCCCTCTGTAAGGTTGGGCTCGATGCTTTCCTTATAAAGCTTTGCCTGCTTCTCATCGTTGATAAGAATCATAATCATATCTGCCTTAGCAGCAGCCTCAGCGGCAGTCATAACAGTAACGCCCTGAGATTCAGCCTTTGCCCAGCTCTTACTGCCCTTGTAAAGACCTACGATAACATCAACGCCTGAATCCTTGAGGTTGAGAGCGTGAGCGTGACCCTGTGAGCCATAGCCGATGATAGCAACTGTCTTGCCGTTAAGCTTAGCAAGATTACAGTCCTGCTGATAGTAAATGTTCTGCATGTTAATTACTCCTTTTATTTAAAAGATATATTTTTTTATTACAGGGCCCGAGGGCCGAGTTTATTTGCTTTGTGATCCGAATCAGATTTCCTGACTGAACATAGTCTCCGAGCCGCGCTCAATGGCAACGATACCCGTACGGCACATTTCGAGGATACCGAGAGGCTTCATAAGCTCAATGAAAGCGTCAATCTTGACAGGCTCTCCCGTTACCTCCACGCTGATTGTTTCAACGGAATAGTCGATAATTTTGCCCTTATAAACCTCAGCCGCCGCCATTATTTCGGCTCTGTTATGAGGATTATTTTTCATTTTAATTATCATAAGCTCACGTCTTATTGCACTTTCGTCACCGAGCACCTTAACCTTCTGAACGTTATGCAATTTATTAAGCTGGGCAACTATCTGATTTTTTGTATATTCGTCGCCTGAAAGAGAAATCGTAATTCTCGAATAGGCAGGATTTTCGATTTCACCAACGGTGAGCGTGTCAATGTTGAAGCCGCGGCGGGTGAACATACTCGAAACTCTTGTAAGAACACCGGGCTTGTTGTCAACATAAACCGCTATAACGTATCTGCTCATTATTTATCCTCCTTTGGGATGCTGACGATGATGTCGTCTATTGAACCGCCCGGGGGGAGCATGGGAAGAACGAATTCATCCTCGTTTATGAGTACCTCGATAACCGTGGTACCCTCCCTCTGCATCGCCTCGCTGAAAAGCTTTTCAAAGCCCTCCGTGCTGTCTGTTCTTGCACCCTTCGCGCCGAAGGCCTCGGCAAGACGGACAAAATCAGTCTTTCTGTCAAGAACGGAATTTGAATATCTTTTACCGAAGAAAAGATTCTGCCACTGATGCACCATACCGAGCACTCTGTTATTGAGAAGAACGATAACCAACGGTACATTATAGGAAACTGCAGTTGCAAGCTCGTTAAGATTCATTCCGAAGGAGCCGTCACCGGTTATGAGCACTGCCTTTTCACCCGTACCGATTGCGGAGCCGATAGCCGCACCGAGACCGTAGCCCATAGTGCCCAGACCACCTGAGGAAACAAACTTCCTGCTCTTTTCAAATCGGGTAAACTGTGCCGCCCACATCTGATGCTGACCCACATCGGTAGCAACAACGGTTTGAGCATTCTTATACTTATTTATAACATCAAAAATGTATTTCGGGTGAAGTCCCTTTGCATTTTCAAGGTTAGTCTTTTCAATAAGAGCCTCTTCTTTTTTGAGCTTTTCAATTTCGGCCTTCCATTCGGGACGTTCCTTTTTTTCGACAGCCTCAAGAACTCTTGAAAGGGAGTCCTTCAGGTCACCGACAAGAGCAACATCAACCATAATATTTTTGTTGATTTCAGCTCTGTCAACGTCAAGCTGGATTATCTTTGCACCCTTGGCGTACTTTGCGGTATTTCCCGTGGCTCTGTCGCTGAAGCGTACACCGATGCCGATAATCAGGTCGGCGTATTTATTTGCCATTGAAGACGCATAATGACCGTGCATACCCTGCATACCAAGGAATCTGTCACAGCTGTCAGGCACAGAGGAAAGGCCCATAAAGGTACTTCCGATGCAACCGTCAATTTTTTCACCGAGTGCTATAACCTCCTCACCGAGGTCACGGCTCATTACACCGCCGCCCACGTATATATAAGGTCTTTCGCATTCGTTGATAAGCCTTATTGCCTCCTCAACTCTGCTTTCCTTTACCTTCTTTTCCTCAAACTTGGGTACAACACCCTCGGGAATAAACTCCGTTACGGCAACCTGCACATCCTTGGGGATATCCACAAGCACGGGCCCGGGTCTGCCTGATTTGGCTATTCTGAAGGCTTCGCGAAGACAAGGGGCAAGATCCTTTACATCCTTAACAAAATAGTTGTGCTTGGTTATTGGAAGAGTAACACCTGTGATATCTATTTCCTGAAAGCTGTCTTTACCGATGAGAGTTGTGGGTACGTTGCCCGTGATTGCAACCATAGCTACAGAATCAAGCATTGCGTTTGCGATACCCGTAACAAGGTTTGTCGCACCGGGACCCGAGGTAGCAATTACAACACCAACCTTACCCGTTGCTCTGGCATAGCCGTCAGCCGCATGGGCAGCACCCTGCTCGTGAGCGGTAAGAATGTGATTTATTCTGTCGCTCGATTTATAAAGCGCATCATATATATTAAGCACCTGACCTCCCGGATAACCGAAAACATCGGTAACCGCCTGCTCAACAAGGCACTCAACAACAATCTGCGAACCTGTAAGTTTCATTTTCCTAAGCTCCTTTTTTTCGGGACTTTTATCTTTTCCCCGACGGAATCATACTCCGATATTACAAAAAAACAAATATAGGTCATTATATCACTTAAGAAATACAATGTCAACTAAATTTTTATACTTTAAAGGAGAAAAGCAGTACATATAAAAATGCAGGATGCCATAGCATCCTGCACAATGTTTATGCCGAGATTTTTTCGAGCTCTTCCTCTGAAAGATGTGCTTTTTTCGCTTCCTTCTTTTCCTTTACCTTATAGAAAACGTAAAGGCCTGCGGAGAATACAAGACAGCAAACGAAAGCATAGAGCATATCGATGTTTGTATCGAAAAGCTGCCAGTTTGTAACAACCTCTTCCACTGTTACACCGTCATCTGCATATTCGATTCTGTTATTGTTTACACTTTCACCGAAGATTTTTACGAAAAGAGTTCCGAGGTGGTCCTCTGAGTCGCCGGGCTCATAACGCTGAAGTGCTGAATCCTCCCAGAAGTAGTCACAGAGGAACTCGTACATTTCCCATACAACAATAACAAAGTATGAAAAGCCTGATGCTGCCATCATTCTGTTGAAGGGTGAAATTCTGTCGCCCTTTCTTGAAAAGCCCTGAACGATTTCGTTACCGATGAGAACTACAAGTCCGCCGGTGAAAAGATGCATATACTTATCCCATGTGGGAATTTCGTGATACCAGTCAAGGCCCTGTCCGAAAAAGGATGTAAGGAAGCAGGTGATTGTTATCCATGTCTGTGTTCTGTA